>CALMAB010000223.1 GCA_937858325.1 uncultured Acetobacteraceae bacterium | reverse complement strand
GCCTTCAGCGCCGCCATCACCCGGCCCATGTCCTTGGGCGAGGCCGCGCCGGTTTCCGCCACCGCGGCCTCCACCGCTGCCTGGAGGTCCGCGTCGCCCATCTGCTGCGGCAGGAAGCCTTCAATTACGGCGATCTCCGCTTCCTCCTTGGCGGCCAGTTCCGGCCGGTTGCCTTGGCGATACAGCTCGACGGACTCGCGCCGGGACTTCACCATGCCGCGCAGCATGGACAGCACCTCCTCGTCGGGGATGGCGGTCACGCCTTTCGGCCGGGCGGCGATGTCGAGGTCCTTCAGCCGGGCCAGGATCATGCGCAGCGTCGAGGTGCGCGCGGCGTCCCCCGCCCGCATGGACGTTTTCAACCCCTCGCTGAACATCTCGCGCAGTGCCATCGTTTCGGTCCAGTGCTGTTGCGGATGTTTATATAGAACGCTGGATTGCTAGGGAAAAGTTTACGCGGGAAAAAATCTCCGGCAATTTTCCACGCGGGTTGCCCTGGTAAAATTTTTCCCATACGCTGCGGGGATGGCCAGCATCGACGAGATCATCGACCAGCTCGGCGGACCCGACGCGGCGGCCCGGCTCACCGGTGTGGGAACCGAGGCGGTCCGCAAGTGGCGGCAGGCCCGCGCCGTTCCGAGCAAGCATTGGGCCGCGGTGATTGCCGCGACCGGGCTGCCGCTTTCTGCCCTGTCGGGCGTCCCAACGGAGGAGGCCCCCATGCCCCAACCCACCACCGCCGCGGCCGAAACGCCCGATGGCGCCACCGCCGCGCTCGTGCTCGCGGACGGCACGGTGTTCTGGGGGCGTGGCTTCGGCGCGCACAGCCCGGGGCGCGTCGGCGAGGTCTGCTTCAACACCGGCATGAGCGGCTACCAGGAAACCCTGACCGACCCGTCCTATGCCGGCCAGATCATCACCTTCACCTTTCCGCACATCGGCAACACCGGCTGCAACGCCGAGGACTTGGAAGCGACAACCATCGCCGCGCTGGGCCTCGTGGTGCAGCAGGACGTGACGGAGCCGAGCAACTGGCGTTCGACGCAGGGGCTTGACGCCTGGCTGCGCTCCTGCGGGGTGCCCGGCATTGCCGGGGTGGACACCAGGGCGCTGACCATCCGCATCCGGGACGCGGGCGCGCCGCACGGCGTCATCGCGTATCCCGCCGATGGCCGCTTCGACCTCCAGGCGCTGCAGGCGCAGGCGCGGGATTGGCCGGGGCTGCAAGGCTTGGACCTCGCGAAGCAGGTGAGCTGCACGCAGACCTATGCGTGGGACGAAGGCACCTGGGCCTGGCCGGACCGCCACGACGCGCCGCCGCCGCGGCACCACGTCGTGGCCGTGGATTACGGCGCCAAGCGCAACATCCTGCGCAGCCTGGCCGCCGCCGGGTGCCGGGTCACGGTGGTGCCGGCGACGGCGAGCGCCGAGGACATCCTGCGCCACGCGCCCGACGGCGTGTTCCTGTCGAACGGCCCCGGCGACCCGGCCGCGACCGCCGCCTACGCCGTACCGGCGATCCAGGGCGTTTTGGACCACGGCGTGCCGCTGTTCGGCATCTGCCTGGGCCACCAGTTGCTGGCGTTGGCCCTGGGCGGGCGCACCTTTAAGCTGGACCGCGGCCACCGCGGCGCGAACCAGCCGGTGAAGGATTTGGCAACCGGGCGCGTCGAGATCACCGCGCAGAATCACGGCTTCGCGGTGGAGGACAGCAGCCTGCCGCCCGGCGTGCGCGTCACCCATGTCAGCCTGTTCGACGGCAGCAACGAGGGCATCGCCTGCGATGACCGGCGCGCGTTCAGCGTGCAGTACCACCCGGAAGCCAGCCCCGGCCCGGCGGACAGCCAGCACCTGTTCCGGCGCTTCGTCGAGATGATGGAGCAAGCCTGACCATGCCCAAGCGCACCGACATCCAATCCATCCTCATCATCGGCGCCGGCCCCATCGTGATCGGCCAGGCCTGCGAGTTCGACTATTCCGGCGCGCAGGCCTGCAAGGCGCTGCGGGCGGAGGGCTACCGGGTGATCCTGGTCAACTCCAACCCGGCCACCATCATGACCGACCCGGGGCTTGCGGACGCGACCTACATCGAGCCGATCACGCCGGACATCGTGGAGAAGATCATCATCCGCGAAAAGCCGGACGCGCTGCTGCCGACCATGGGCGGGCAAACGGCGCTGAACACGGCGATGCGGCTCCATGCCAACGGCGCTTTGGCCCGGCACGGCGTCGAGCTGATCGGCGCCAAGGCGGAGGTGATCGACCGCGCCGAGGACCGGCTCAAGTTCCGCGACGCCATGGACGAGATCGGCCTGGAAAGCCCGCGCAGCGCCATCGCGCACAGCATGGCGGAAGCGCGCGAGGCGCTCGCCATGACCGGGCTTCCAGCGGTGATCCGCCCGAGCTTCACCCTGGCCGGCACCGGCGGCGGCATCGCCTACAACCGGGCGGAGTTCGAGCAGATCGTCGCCTCCGGCCTGGACGCCAGCCCCACGAACGAGGTGCTGATCGAGGAAAGCGTGCTCGGCTGGAAGGAGTACGAGATGGAGGTCGTGCGCGACAGCGCCGACAACTGCATCATCGTCTGCGCCATCGAGAACGTCGATCCCATGGGCATCCACACGGGCGACAGCGTGACCGTCGCCCCGGCGCTCACGCTGACCGACAAAGAATACCAGATCATGCGCGACGCCAGCATCGCCTGCCTGCGCAAGATCGGCGTCGATACCGGCGGCTCCAACGTGCAGTTCGCGGTGAACCCGGCGGACGGGCGCTTGGTGGTGATCGAGATGAACCCGCGGGTGTCGCGCTCCTCCGCGCTCGCCTCCAAGGCGACGGGGTTCCCCATCGCCAAGGTCGCGGCCAAGCTCGCGGTCGGCTACACGCTGGACGAGCTGGCCAACGACATCACCCGCACCACGCCCGCGAGCTTCGAGCCGACCATCGACTACGTGGTGGTCAAGATACCCCGGTTCACCTTTGAAAAATTCCCCGGCACCCCTGCCCTGCTCACCACCAGCATGAAGTCGGTGGGCGAGGCCATGGCCATCGGGCGCAGCTTCGCGGAAGCCTTGCAGAAGGGCCTGCGCAGCATGGAAACGGGGTTCAGCGGCCTTGACCCGGTGGAAGCGCCGGGCGACGGCGGGCACGATGCGTTCCGCGCCGCCTTGTCCACCCCGCGGCCGGACCGGCTGCTGATGGCGGCGCAGGCGCTGCGGGCGGGGCTGTCGGTGGAGGACATCCACGACACCTGCAAGTTCGATCCCTGGTTCCTCCGCCAGCTGGAGCGCATCGTGCAGGCGGAGCGCGGCGTGGCCGCGTCCGGGCTGCCGGGCGACGCCACGGGGATGCGACGGCTCAAGGCGATGGGCTTCTCGGACATCCGCCTTGCGGAATTGGCCGGCAGCACGGCGGAGGCGGTTGCCGCCGCCCGCGCCCGGCTCGGCGTGCAGCCGGTCTATAAGCGTATCGACACCTGCGCCGCGGAGTTCGCCTCTGCCACGCCTTACATGTACTCGACCTATGAGGGCGGCTTCGGCACCCCGTCCTGCGAGAGCGCCCCCACGGATCGCCAGAAGGTCGTGATCCTCGGCGGCGGGCCGAACCGGATCGGTCAGGGCATCGAGTTCGATTACTGCTGCGTCCACGCCGCCTATGCGCTGCGCGATGCCGGGTTCGAGACGGTGATGGTCAACTGCAATCCGGAAACGGTGAGCACGGACTACGACACCTCCGACCGGCTTTACTTCGAGCCGCTGACGGCCGAGGAGGTCATCGCCCTGGTGCGCAAGGAGCAGGAGCGGGGCGAGGTCCTGGGCTGCATCGTGCAGTACGGCGGGCAAACGCCGCTCAAGCTCAGCCAGGCGCTGTCCGCCGCCGGCATCCCCATCCTGGGCACCAGCGCCGACGCCATCGACATCGCGGAGGACCGGGAGCGGTTCCAGGTGCTCTTGCAGCGCCTCGGCCTGCGCCAGCCGGAGAACGGCACCGCGCGCTCGGCCGCGGAGGCGGAGGCCATCGCCGAGCGCGTCGGCTACCCCGTGGTGATCCGCCCGTCCTACGTGCTAGGCGGCCGGGCCATGGAGATCGTGCACGAGCGCGCCGGGCTGCACCGCTACATGCGCGAAGCCG
The DNA here is from genome assembly GCA_937858325.1 of uncultured Acetobacteraceae bacterium. GTDB lineage: Bacteria > Pseudomonadota > Alphaproteobacteria > Acetobacterales > Acetobacteraceae > CAHJXG01. The sequence goes on along the minus strand of CALMAB010000223.1, from coordinate 5,837 downwards.
TGCGGGTGTCCGGCGACAACCCGGTGCTGATCGACCGCTACCTCAACGACGCCATCGAGGTGGACGTGGACTGCATCTCGGACGGCCAGACCGTGTATGTCGCGGGCGTCATGGAGCACATCGAGGAGGCCGGCATCCATTCCGGCGACAGCGCCTGCTCCCTGCCGCCCTACTCGCTGTCCCCGTCCACGGTGACGGAACTCAAGGCGCAGACGGAGGAGATGGCCCGGGCGCTCGGCGTCGTCGGGCTGATGAACGTGCAGTACGCCGTGAAGGACGGCGTGGTTTACGTGCTGGAGGTCAACCCGCGGGCGTCGCGCACCGTGCCGTTCGTCGCCAAGGCGACGGGCGTGCCGGTGGCCAAGATCGGCGCCCGCGTGATGGCTGGCGCCCGGCTCAGCGAGTTCCGCCTGGACGACCAGGCCATCGCGCCGCACGTCGCGGTCAAGGAAGCGGTATTCCCCTTCGCCCGGTTCGTGGGCGTCGATACCATCCTGGGGCCGGAGATGAAGTCTACCGGCGAGGTCATGGGGCTGGACGCCAGCTTCGAGCGGGCCTTCGCCAAGTCGCAGCTCGGCGCCGGGGTGAAGCTGCCGGACGCCGGCACGGCGTTCCTGTCGGTGCGGGATGGGGACAAGGTGGGCCTGGTGCCTATGGCCCGACGGCTCACCGACATGGGCTTCTCGATCCTTGCCACCCGCGGCACGGCGGCACGCATCCGGGACGCGGGGTTGGCGGTGCGGGTGGTGAACAAGGTGCTGGAAGGGCGTCCGCATTGCGTGGACGCGATCCGCTCCGGCGAGGTGCAGTTGGTCATCAACACCGCCGGGTCCGCGCAGTCGGTGACGGACAGCTTCGACATCCGGCGCAGCGCGCTGTTGCACGGCGTGCCGCATTACACCACCATCGCCGGGGCGCGGGCGGCGGTGCACGCCATTGCGGCGCTCAAGGCGGGGACGCTTGAAGTCGCACCGCTCCAGTCTTACTTTCGCGGATCATTTTAACGTGGTCGCGGCCACTCAAACTTAAACCACGGGACGGCGCATTTTGCAGAAGTTTCCCATGACCGCGCCCGGCTTGCACCGGCTGGAAGAAGAGTTGCGCCACCTGAAATCGGTGGAGCGCCCGTCGATCATCCGCGCCATCGCAGAGGCGCGCAGCCACGGCGACCTGAGCGAGAACGCGGAGTACCACGCGGCGCGCGAACGCCAGTCCTTCATCGAGGGCCGGGTGATCGAGCTGGAGGAGATCGTCTCGGCCGCCGAGGTGATCGACCCGAGCAGCCTGTCCGGCGACCAGGTGAAGTTCGGCGCGCACGTCAAGCTGGTGGACGAGGAAACCGACAAGGAGGCCACCTACCAGATCGTCGGCGTGCACGAGGCGGACATCAAGCAGGCCCGGCTCAGCATCTCGTCCCCCTTGGCCAAGGCGCTGATCGGCAAGAAGATCGGCGACACCGTGTCCGTGCCGGCGCCGGGGGGGGACCGCACGTACGAAATCCTGGAAGTTCAGTACATCTGAGCAACGTTTCGTGCTAGGGTGCCGCCCATGATCGGGTTGGCAGACGTTGAAGCGGCGGCCAGGCGCATCGCCGGCAAAATCCTGCGCACCCCGGCGCTGCCGTCCCACGCGGTCAGCCGCGCGACCGGCGCGCGGGTGACGCTGAAGCTGGAGAACCTGCAGGCCATCGGCTCCTTCAAGGAGCGGGGTGCCGCGAACCGCCTGGCGCTGCTGACGGAGGCCGAGCGCCGGGCCGGCGTGGTCGCCATGTCCGCCGGCAACCATGCCCAGGCGGTCGCGCGCCATGCCTCCCTGCTCGGCATCCGCGCCACCATCGTCATGCCGGTGTTCACGCCCTCCACCAAGGTGATGCGGACCCGCGGCTGGGGCGCCGAGGTCGTGCTGCACGGGGAGAACCTGCTCGAAGCCGCCCGCCATGCGCACATGCTGGCAGAGCGGGACGGGCTGGTGTTCGTGCACCCCTACGACGACCCGGCGGTGATGGCCGGCCAGGGCACGCTGGCGCTGGAACTCCTGGAAGACGCGCCGGAGCTGGACGTGCTGGTGATCCCGGTGGGCGGCGGCGGCATGATCTCCGGCTGCGCCGCGGCGGCGGTTGCCCTGCGCCCCGGCATCGAGGTGATCGGGGTGGAGGTCGCCGCCTATGCTTCGGTGAGCCAGACGCTGGCCGGGGAGGTCGTGCAGACTGGCGGCGCCACCATTGCGGAGGGCATCGCCGTGCACACGCCCGGCACGCACTGCCTGGAGGTGATCCGCGCCCACGTGTCCGACGTGCTGGTGGTGCCGGAGCGGGTGGTGGAGGACGCCATCGCGCTGCTGGCGGAGGGTGCCAAGCAGGTGGCGGAGGGCGCCGGCGCCGCCGGGGTCGCGGCCTTGCTGGCGCATCCGGCGCGGTTCGCCGGGCGGCGGGTGGGCATCCCGGTGTGCGGCGGCAACATCGACGGGCGCATCCTCGCCAACGTCTTGCTGCGCGGCCTGCTGCGCGACGGGCGGCTGCTGCGGCTCACCATGGCGATCCCCGACCGGCCCGGCGTGCTCGCCGACATCGCCGGGCGCATTGGCGCGTCCGGCGGCAACATCATCGAGGTCATCCACCAGCGCCTGTTCGACGCGCCCAGCGTGCAGGCGGCGGAGCTTGAGCTGATGATCGAGGCGCGCGACCCGGCCCACGCCGACGCCATCGTGCAGTCGCTGGCCGGCACCTACGTGGTGCGAAGGGCGTAGCAAGGCGGGGCTTAGCAAGGCGGGGGCGTAGCGGCGCGCAGCGGCGCGTGGTAGGACCCCGCGCCATGCCAGACAGCCCGTTTCTCATCGAGGCCGCGGCCCGCGGCTTCATCCACCAGGCCACGGACGAGGCCGCGCTCGACGCGGCGCTGCGCGCCGGGCCTATTACAGGCTACATCGGCTTCGACTGCACTGCCGACAGCCTGCACGTGGGCAACCTGGTGCAGATCATGCTGCTGCGCTTGATGCAGCGGCACGGGCACCGCCCAGTGGTCTTGATGGGCGGCGGCACCACACGGATCGGCGACCCGTCCGGCAAGGACGAGGCGCGGCAGATGCTGTCCGATGAACAGATCGCCGCCAACATGGCCGGCATCCGCGGCTGCATCTCTCCTTATGTGCGCTTCGGGGATGGCCCGGCGCATGCTGTCATGCTGAACAACGCCGAATGGCTGGACGGCCTCGGCTTTATCGACATGCTGCGCGACGTCGGCCCGCATTTCACCGTGAACCGGATGCTGACCTTTGACAGCGTGCGCTTGCGGCTGGAGCGGGAGCAGCCGCTGACCTTTCTCGAATTCAACTACATGATCCTGCAAAGCTTCGACTTCCGCGAGCTGCACCGGCGCCATGGCGTGGTGCTTCAGATGGGCGGGTCGGACCAATGGGGCAACATCGTCTCGGGCGTGGAACTGGTGCGGCGGACGGACGCCGCCCAGGTGTTCGGCCTGACCACGCCGCTGATCACGACGAGCAGCGGCGCGAAGATGGGCAAGACCGCCCGCGGCGCGGTGTGGCTCGCGGCCGGGCGGCTGTCGCCGTACGACTACTGGCAGTTCTGGCGCAACACGGAGGACGGCGACGTGGGCCGCTTCCTGCGCCTGTTCACCGACGTGCCGCTCGACGAGATCGCCCGGCTGGAGGAGCTGCCCGGCGCCGGTATCAACGAGGCGAAGAAGGTGCTGGCGACAGAGGCCACCGCGTTGCTGCACGGGCGCGAGGCAGCGGAAGAAGCGGCCGAGACGGCGCGGCGGGCGTTTGAGGAGGGCGTGGCCGCGGACACGCTGCCGACGCATTTGGTGGCCGGGGCGGACTTGGCGGCGGGGATCGAGGCGATCCGGCTGTTTGCCGACAGCGGGTTAGCATTGAGCCTCGGGGAAGCGCGGCGGCTGATCCGTGGCGGGGGGGCGCGGGTAAACGACGTGGCGCTCAAGGACGAGGCCGCAGTGGTGACGGAGGGCGACTTGCGGGATGGGGCGGTGAAGCTGTCGGCCGGCAAGAAGCAGCATCGGCTGGTGCGGGTTGCCTGATGATCCGCGCATCGTGCCATTGCGGCGCTGTGTGTTTGGAGATTGCCGTTCCACCAACGGAAGTGACCGAGTGCAACTGCTCGATTTGCCGCCGCTATGGCGTGCTGTGGGCCTACTACTCGCCGAGCCAAGTGCGTTTGGTTCCCGCCGGTGTGGCCACGGATACTTACATTTGGGACGACCGGTCCATCGCGTTCCACCGCTGTCGGACCTGCGGCTGCGTCACGCATTGGGCGGCCATTGATCCCGGGCGCGACCGTATGGGCGTGAACGCCAGGCTGCTGGACCCAGAGGCGTTGGCGCGGGCGCGGGTGCGGCACCTCGACGGCGCCGGCACGGAGGAGTACGTTGATTGACCTTCTATCCGGGACCGGCCGCCGCGCCTCAGCGCCAGACCGCCGTTCGCTTTGACCGCTCCATCGGCTGTGGCCTTCGTAGGGCGGAAAAGCGGCAGCGCCTTCCGCCGCCACGTAGCACGTCGGCATGTGGCGCTTCGCTTATACGCCCCATGGGCTAATCCACAGCCACCCACACAGGCTTTGTTGCTTTACAGCAATATTCCTGTTAGGAAGAAACCCAACAAACCTGAGAAAATAAGGCGGAACTGCACGTAGATGACGATATGGAAGCAAATCGCACTTGGCTTCGTTTTGGTCACCAACGCTTGCGATAGTCCTAAAATAACTCCTGCTCAACTGCTCACGCCGACCACATCTGAGACTAATAAAGCTGCCTTTTCTAATCCTGATAGAGCAACGCAAAAAGCGAACCTTGCACACAAAGAGTCAAGAAAACCGCTGTATCAATGGGCACAAGAAATAGGACTTACCATAGGCGATGCTTATTTTTGCCCAAAACTAAGCATAAAAGCAGACACCCTGCGTGGCCACGTTGCTTCACTTGGAGATGATCTAGATAACACTATTGAGACTAGAGCTTTTGAAAGTTCTCTAAATCTTGGCATCGCTTCAGGCAGCCCAGGATTGTCTTGTGTGTTGCTCGAAAAGCATCTCAATTCGGCCGAGCGCAGCACAAACAATGTGCAGCGTCTGATTTTAGAAGCTTCACAGCGAGACAGAGGTCTTGCAGAAAAGCCGTAGTCGTAGCTGTTACCTGGGATCACGTTAATCAACGCCCCACCGCCGTCCCTTCCCGCCGCGGATCAGCCCCGCTCTCCAGCCCGCCCGGCACCACCTTGATCAAGCTCAACCCGCTCGTCAGCACCGACGGCGAGGCCGGAATGCTCCACCCCAGCGCCGTCAGCTCCGGGATCAGGCTGCGCACGTCGAACGGCCCGATCAGCCCGGTGGTCCCGGCCGGCGCGCCGCCGGGCTGGCCCGGCGGGATGCTGTCGGAGAACAGCGACTCCAGCGTCGTCTGCCCCGTGTTGTTGTTCTGGAAGTGCGCCTGGTTCGCCGCCTGCTGCGGGTCGAGGCCGAAATCCACCATCGCGACCACGGATTGCGCCGTGGTGCCGATGATGGACGCGCCGCCGGGCGAGCCGGCGACAAAGGCGGGCTTGCCGTCGCCGGTGAACACGATCGTCGGCGTCATGGCGCTGCGCGGGCGCTTGCCGCCCTGCACGCGGTTGGCAACCGGCGCGCCGTCGGGGCCGGGGTCGAAAGAGAAGTCGGTCAGCTCGTTGTTCAGGATGAACCCGTCCACCAGGCGGTTGTTGCCGAACGGGCTTTCCACCGTGATCGTCTGCGACACGACGTTGCCGAAGCGGTCGATGACCGACACGTGGCTGGTGCCGCCGAAGCGCGGCGGGGTGGCGTCGGC
>CALMAB010000222.1 GCA_937858325.1 uncultured Acetobacteraceae bacterium | reverse complement strand
GCCAGCACCAGGGCGGGCACGGCGACCCGCGCCAACGCGTCCCGGCAATCGAAGCCCCGCATGGCCAGGACGCTGTCGCGGTAGGTGCTGTCCGGCGTATGGGCCAGGCAGTCGCGGGCCAGGGCCATGCCCTCCGGGTCGGCGTCCGGGCCGGCCATTTCGGCGACCATCGCCTCCGCCAGCGCCGCCATGCTGTGCCCGGCGTCGAGCGGCCCGAGCCGCGCAGACAGGAACTCCGCCTGCCAGGCCGGGTCGCGGCTGCCGAAGGCGGCGCTGGTCTGCGCCAGCACGACGGCGTGGGCGGCCTGCGGCGCCCGCGCCAGCAACTGCTGCACCACCATGCCGCCGAGGCTGTGACCGACCAGCACCGGGCGGTGCAGGCCAAATTCCTCGATGAACCCCGCCAACGCCGCCGCCAGCGCGTCCATCGTCACGAGCGGCAACGGGGTCGAGTTGCCGTAACCCGGCATGTCCCAGGCGATTGCCCGATACTGCGCGCCGAAATGGTCGAGCTGCCCGCGGAAGCTGCGCGCCGCCCCGCCGATCCCGTGCAGGAACACCAGCGGCGGCGCGTCCGGACGCCCGGCTTCGAGGTAGCTGATCCCGCCCGGCGAGACGACCTGCTCGTACTCCTGCTGGGTTTGCTGGCGCGCGGCCTGGGGCACATTTGCTTCGTGTTGAACGGCCATGCGGTCGCTCCTGACAAGTTGCGCCGGCATGAACGCGATTGCCGAGCCGCAGGTCAATGCGCGGAGCCGTTACGCCGCGCTAAACCGGGTCGGCCGCCGGCCGCGCCCACCCCGTGCCGTCCTGCCGCTCATTCGCATTTCGACCAGCCGCAATGGCGGCAGCTCAGGCATCCGGCCTCTTTCAGCAAGCCGGGCTGGCTGCACCGCGGGCAGAGCGCGCCCAAAAGCTGGCCCGCGACGGGTGCCGGCGACGCGGGCAACATGCTTTCCGACGCGGCAGGCAGGAAGCCGGTCTCGGCCATGTGCCGCTCCAGGATGCCGCCGATGGCCGCGATCAAGGACGGCACGTAGCGCCCGTTCTGCCACTGCCCGCCGCGCGGGTCGAACACCGCCTTCAGCTCCTCCGCCACGAACGCCACGTCGCCGCCCCGGCGGAACACCGCGCTGATCATCCGGGTCAGCGCCACCACCCAGGCGTAATGGTCCATGTTCTTGGAATTGATGAAGATCTCGAACGGCCGGCGGTGCCCGTCCTGCTCGGTGTCGTTGATCGTCACATACAGCGCGTGCTCGCTGTCGGCCCAGCGCAGCTTGTAGGTGGCGCCGGTCAGCTTCTCTTCGCGGTGCAGCGGCTCCGGCGACATGCCCTGGACCGGCGGCGCGGCCGGGGGTGCCGGCGGCGTCACTTCCAGCACCGACCCGGTGATCGCGTTCGGGCGGTAGGTGGTGCAGCCCTTGCAGCCGCTGGCATAGGCGTCGAGGTAGATGTCCTTGAACGCCTCGAAGCTGATGTCCTCCGGGCAGTTCACCGTCTTGGAGATCGCGCTGTCCACATGGCGCTGCACCGCCGCCTGCATCCGCACGTGGTCGCGGGGGGTCAGCGTCTGCGCCGTGACGAAGTACTCCGGCAACGGCACCTCCGCCCCGAACAGCGCGCGGAAGCGGCGCACGGCGTGGTCGGACACCTCTTCTTCCCGCAGGCTGCCGTCCGGGTTCTTCACCCGGCGCGTGTAGGCCAGGGCAAAGATCGGCTCGATCCCGCTCGACACGTTGTCCGCCCACAGCGAGATGGTGCCCGTGGGCGCGATGGAGGTCAGCAGCGCGTTGCGGATGCCGTGCTCCGCGATGGCCGCCCGCACGTCGGCGTCCAGCCCCCGCACCGTCTCCCCGGCCAGGTAGGCGTCGCGGTCGTACAAGGGGAACGCCCCCTTCTCCGCCGCCAGCGCCGCGGACGCGAGATACGCCGCCCGGTTGATCCGCGCGGTCCAGCGGTCCGCGAGCCGCACCGCCTCGTCCGAGCCGTAGGTCGCCCGGCACATGATCAGCGCGTCCGCCAGCCCGGTGACGCCCAGGCCGATCCGCCGCTTGGCATGGGCCTCCTGCCGCTGCTCCGGCAACGGGAAGCCGGACACGTCGATCGTGTTGTCCAGCATCCGCACCGCGGTCGCCACCAGGTCGTCGAGCGCCGCCTCGTCCAGCCGCGCCGCCGGGGTGAAGGGGTCGAGCACCAGGCGGCTCAGGTTCACCGACCCCAAGAGGCAGGCGCCATAAGGCGGCAGCGGCTGCTCGGAGCACGGGTTGGTGGAGTGGATCGTCTCGCAATAGGCCAGGTTGTTGCGGGCGTTGATGCGGTCGATGAACAGCACGCCCGGCTCGGCGTAGGCGTATGTCGCCCGCATGATGCGGTCCCACAGCGCCCGCGCCTTGACCGTGCGGAACACCCGCCCGCCGAAGCTCAGGTCCCAGTCGAGATCGGCCTCCACCGCCGCCATGAAGGCGTCCGTGACCAGCACCGACAGGTTGAAGGAGCGCAGCCGGCCCGGCTCGCGCTTCGCGTCGATGAAGGCCTCGATGTCCGGGTGGTTGCAGCGCAGCGTCGCCATCATGGCGCCGCGGCGGGAGCCGGCCGACATGATGGTGCGGCACATCGCGTCCCACACGTCCATGAAGGAGAGCGGCCCGGACGCGTCAGCCCCCACCCCGCGCACGGGGGCGCCCTTGGGCCGCAAGGAAGAGAAGTCGTAGCCGATGCCCCCGCCCTGCTGCATGGTCAGCGCCGCTTCCCGCAGGTTGGCGAAGATGCTGCCGAGGTCGTCCTCGATCCCGCCCATGACGAAGCAGTTGAACAGCGTGACCCGGCGCCCGCTGCCGGCGCCCGCGATGATGCGGCCCGCGGGAATGAAGCGGAAATCCGCCATGGCGTCGAGGAACCGCGTTTCCCACGCCGCCGGGTCGGCCTCCGGCTGCGCCAGCGCGTTCGCCACCCGGCGCCAGGTGTCCGCGATCTCCCGGTCCACCGGCGTGCCGTCCGCCTGCCGCAGCCGGTACTTCTGGTCCCAGATGAACGTCGCGATGGGCGCGAGCGCGTCCGGCGTCAGCAGGCCTGGGGCGGACGGGTGATCAAGGGCGGGCATAAACCGGACTCCATGGGCTGGGACCGCTTCTCATGCGGCAGGCGGCGGCGCGAAGTCCAGGACTGGTTTTCCGCGCCGCCGTTTCCAGATGAGGGGTCCCGCTGCCATCCGGAGACCCCCATGCGCATCAGGCTCTTGCTGCTCGCCCCTCACCTTGTGCGGCGGGGCAGGCGACGCCTCGACGGACCAACCCGGCACGCGCCATCGCATCGACCCGGCCGCGCTGCCGGAGCCGTTCGCCACGCCCTCGGCCGCACGCTCGCCGGCCATCGTGCCGCAGCCGCCCGGCGCCACGCTGCACGTCCCGCCCGGCTTTCAGGCGACGCGGCTGCTGTCCGGCCTCCATGGGCCGCGTAC
>CALMAB010000221.1 GCA_937858325.1 uncultured Acetobacteraceae bacterium | reverse complement strand
CGGCGGCGGGCAGCGCGTCGGACAGGCGCACCTCGGCCCGGTGCGCCTCGTCCAGCAGGCGGGCCAGCTCCATCGCGAGCTGCCAAGCGCGGTCGGCGGTGCCGGGCGCGCCGAACTGGCCTTCCAGCGCCATCACCAGCCGGGTCAGCACCGCGAGCCGCCGCGCCCCGTCCACCGCCGGCGGCAGGTCCAGCGCCCCGGCGAGCGCCAAGGGCGCCTCGTCTAGTGCGCCCAGGGCGGCGATGCGCGGCAGCAGCATCGGGCGGCCATCGGACTGGCGCAGGAACGCCTCGCTCAGCGCACGGGCGGCGCGGCGGGTCGGCAACAGGATCAGGCCGTCCGCCGCCGTCAGCGGGTCCGGCCCGGCACGGTTCAGCCAGTAGGTGGCCAGCGCGTCCAGGAACGGCACGTGCGGCGGGATGGTGCGGAGGTTCATGCAAGCTGCTCCAACCGCCCGGGCCAGCCGGACAGCACCGCCCGGCGGGCGTCGCCGTCCGCGAGGCTGAGGGTGACGGTCAAGGCATGGTCCGGGCGCAGGGCGCCCAGCCGGTCGGGCCATTCCACCAGCACGACCCCGTCCTGCGCGTCGTCCCAGCCGAGTTCGGCCACCGCGGCCGGGCCGTCCAGCCGCCAAAGGTCGAAGTGGTGCACCGGGCCAACCGGCGCGTCGTAAAGCTGAACCAGCGTGTAGCTCGGGCTTGGCACCTCAAGCGCCGGGTCGGACAAAAGGGCGCGAAGGAGGGCGCGGGCCAGGGCGCTCTTGCCGGCGCCGAGCGGGCCTTCGAGCAGCACGGCATCGCCGGGCCGCAGCAGCCCGGCGATGCGGCCGGCCAGCGCCTCGGTTGCCTGAAGGCTGGGCAGGGGAATCGCGACGGACGGCACGCCGGTAGTTTTGCGCCTTTCGGCAACGTTCGGCAAATGGCTTGATGTGGCGCGCGCCGTGTTTACCTGAGCACCATGCCCAACCTTATCGAGACCGACGTGGCCATCATCGGCGCAGGCCCCGTCGGCCTGTTCGCCGCCTTTGAGTGCGGCATGTTGAAGCTGCGTTCCGCCCTGATCGACGCGCTGGAAGAGGTCGGCGGGCAGTGCACCGCCTTGTATCCGGAAAAGCCGATCTACGACATCCCGGCGCACCCGGCGATTGCGGCCGGGCACCTGATCTCGAACCTTGAGCAGCAGATCCACCCCTTCGACGTGCCGCGCCTGCTCGGGCGGCGGGTGGAGCGCCTTGAAGGGGAGGCCGGGCGGTTCGTGCTCGGCACCGACTTCGGCGACGAAATCCGCTGCAAGGCGGTGGTGGTCGCCGCCGGCGCCGGCGCGTTCGGCCCCAACCGCCCGCCGCTCGCTGGCCTCCCGGCATTCGAGGCGACGGGCGCGGTCCGCTACGCCTGCCGCCGGCGCGAGGATTTCCGCGACCGCCGCGTGGTGATCGCCGGCGGCGGGGACAGCGCGGTGGACTGGGCGCTGTCGCTGAAGGACGTGGCGGCCAAGGTTTACGTCGTGCACCGCCGGGCGAAGTTCCGCGCGGCGCCGGAAACCGCGGCCCAGCTTGATGCCGCAGCCGCCCGGGGCGAGATCGAGATGGTCACACCCTTTCAGCTCCACGCCTTGCACGGCGCCGGCGGCGCGTTGGAGGCGGTGGAGGTCGCCACCCTGGACGGGCAAACCCGGCAGCTCCCGGCCGACACGCTGCTGCCGTTCTTCGGCCTGTCGATGGAACTTGGCCCGATTGCCGGCTGGGGCCTGGAGCTGGAGCGCAGCCATGTGCAGGTCACGCCGGCCACCTGCGAAACCTCCGTGCCCGGCGTGTTCGCCATCGGCGACATCGCGACCTATCCGGGCAAGCTGAAGCTGATCCTGCAAGGATTCAGCGAGGGCGCGATGGCGGCGCACGCGATCCACCCCATCGTGCATCCCGACACGGCGCTGCACTTCGAGTATTCGACCTCCAAGGGCGTGCCGGCGGCGTGAACACCTGGTAGGAGCGGGCGGCAACTTTGCTTCAACTGAAATCTCTGCCGCGCGGATCGCCCCATACCGGGACATGAGGAGAAAACAGGATGACCAGCGCCCCGCGTGACCTCACGCTCGAACGTTTGAATCGATTGTCCCTGGCCGTCGCCGATCTGATGGATGGGCAAACCTCACAGGCGCGGAACACGCAGCGGCTACTTGACCACATGACCCAGCAGCTTGACCGGATTGAGGCGAGCCAAGTCAGCCTTGCCAAGGACCTGCGCAGCGTGACAAGCGAACAGCTCCTGCTCGCCAACCGCATCGAAGAAGCTTTGAGCCGCGCTTTCCGCACCGGGCTGCGTCTGGACGATCTGGAACGCAGTACCGCGCCCGAGACGCAGTGAGAGGCGCAGCATGACCAGCCCGCTGAAGGTCGCGGTCCAGATGGACCCGATCGAGACCGTGAACATCGACGGCGACAGCACCTTTGCCCTGATGCTGGAAGCGCAGCAGCGTGGCCACGCGATGTGGCACTACGACGTGCGCCACATGTCGCTGCACGAGGGCCAGGGCGAGTCGCGCACCGGACGCCTGCTGGCCCGTGCCCGCCCGGTGGAGGTGCAGCGCGTGTCCGGCAACCACTACCGCTTCGGCCCGTCGGAGATGATCGACCTGGCGGGCATGGACATCGTGCTGATGCGCCAGGACCCGCCGTTCGACATGGCCTACATCACTGCGACCCACATGCTGGAGCACATCCACCCGCAGACTCTGGTGGTGAACGATCCGAAGTGGGTGCGGGACTCGCCGGAGAAGCTGCTCGTCACCCATTTCCCGGACCTGATGCCGCCCACGTTGGTCACCTGGGACCCCGAGGCGATCCGCGATTTCCGCGCGAAGTACCAGGACATCATCGTGAAGCCGCTGTTCGGCAACGGCGGCGCCGGGG
>CALMAB010000220.1 GCA_937858325.1 uncultured Acetobacteraceae bacterium | reverse complement strand
GGCCGGGGCCGCGGCGGCCTGCGCCGCGTCGGCCGGCGCGTCGGGCAGCTTGGAGGGCGCGGCCACCGTCGCGATCACGAAGTCGCGGCCCGTGATCACCGGCTTCACGTCCCCGGTGCCCTGGAGGTCGGACCACCGCACGTTGTCGTTGATGTCGAGCGCGGACAGGTCGGCCGTGAACGCTTCCGGCACGCTGTCGGGATCGGCTAGAACCTCGACATTGAGGCGCACCACGTTCAGCACGCCGCCGCGCTTCAGGCCAGGCGAGGTCGTCTCACCCTGGAAATGCACCGCGACCGACACGCGGATGCGCTCGCCCGCGGCCAGGCGCTGGAAATCGACGTGGATCGGCTTGTCCGACACCGGGTGGAACTGCACCTCGCGGATCAGGGCGCGCGAGAACGCGCCGGCGACCCGCACTTCATAAAGACGCGACCGCCATCCGCCGCGTTGCAGCTCGCGCACCACGAGGCGCGGGTCGAGCTGCACCAGGGTCGGCGGCTGCTTGGCGCCGTAGATGACGGCGGGCACCATCCCCGCCCGGCGAGATGCGCGTGCCGCCCCCTTACCAGCCCGCTCGCGCGCCTCGGCCTCGATCGTGACGTAATTGGCCATGGGTTGCTCCTAACAGGTATCGCGTCGGCCTCCAGGGGTGCCAACGCGCGGCGGGCGGTGTAGCGGATCGCCGGGCGTTGGGCAACCCGCGCCGGCTGGCCCGGCCTGGCGTGGGCAGGGTTTCGGAGGTTTGAGAAAAAACTGCCGCCCCGTTCGCCAATGGGCGCCGGACCGGCTGACTTTTGCCGGGCACCACCCCACATGGCTCGCATGAACATCGAACAGACCGTCCTTCCGAACGGCCTCCGGGTCGTGTCCGTCAATTTGCCGGGCTTTGACAGCGCCGCCGTCGCCGCCTTCGTCAAGGCCGGCGCCCGGAACGAGACCGAAGCCAACAACGGCATCGCGCACTTCCTGGAGCACATGGCGTTCAAGGGCACCAAGACGCGCAGCGCCTTGCAGATCGGCGTCGAGATCGAGGTGCTGGGCAGCAACATCAACGCTTTCACCTCGCACGACATGACCTGCTACTTCGTGACGGGCTTGAAGAGCACGGTGGCGCAGTCCGTCGCGATCCTGGGCGACGTGCTGACGGCGTCCACCTACAACGAGGCCGACATCGCGACCGAGAAGGGCGTGATCCTGCAGGAGATCCGCCGCAGCGCCGACAACCCGTCGCACGTCGCCTATGACGGCTACGGCCTGACCGCCTACCCCGGGCAGAGCATCGGCCGGCCGATCCTGGGCCGCGCCCCGCTGATCGAGCAGGTGACGCGGGACTACTTCACGGACTTCGTCGGGCAGAACTACTTCGCCGAGAACATGGTCGTCGTGGGCACCGGCGACTTCAGCCATCAAACGTTCGTTGAGCACGTGGCGGAGCACTTCAACGCCCTGCCCAGCCGCGCCGAGCCGGTCACGGTTTCCCCCGCGCAATACGTCGGCGGGCACGTCCGCAACACTGACAAGGACTTCGAGCAGGTGACGATCCTGCTCGGCCTGCAATCGGTGCCGGAAACCGATCCCACGGTTTGGGCGCACAAGGTCATGGCCCGGGCGCTCGGCGGCGGCATGTCGTCGCCGTTGTTCCAGGAGGTGCGGGAAAAGCGCGGCCTGGTGTACTCGGTCAGCGCCTATTCCGACCACGGCGCGGACCATGG
>CALMAB010000219.1 GCA_937858325.1 uncultured Acetobacteraceae bacterium | reverse complement strand
CCATCTGTTCTACGCCGACGGGCAGGCGACGCCGGGCACGGACCTGACCTTCTTCAATTGGCCGGTCGGCCGGGAGCGGCGCGGCACCCACAGCGTCGTTTGCACGTCCCTACGGGTGGGCGGCCCGGCCGCGCTGGACTATTGGCAGGCGCGGCTTGCGGAGCGGCGCATCCCGCACGGCCCGGTGCACGAGGCGGACGGGCGCCGGCAGATCGCCTTTGAGGACCCGGAAGGCCAGCGCCTTGCGCTGATCGACGATGGGGGCGCCGGGCCAGCACACTCCTGGGCCAAGTCCCCGGTGCCGCCGGAGCACCAGATCCGCGGCCTGGGTCCGATCACGGTCAGCGTGCCGACGCTGGCGCCCACCGACCGCTTCCTGACCGACGTGCTGGCGATGCGCCCCGCACGGACCTACGCGTCGCCGGACGGCGGCGGCGAGATGCACGTCTATGCCATGGGCGAGGGCGGCCCGGCCGCCGAGCTGCACGTCCGCCTCGACCCGCGGCTTCCGCCGGCGCAGCCCGGCGCCGGCGGCGTCCACCACGTCGCCTTCCGCATTCCGGACGCCGATTACGACGCCTGGGTCGAACGGTACCAACGCCTGGGCGTCCGTTCAAGCGGCCCGGTGGACCGCTTCTACTTCCGCAGCCTGTATGCCCGCGAACCCGGCGGCGTCCTGTGCGAGATCGCCACCGATGGGCCGGGCTTCGCCACCGACGAACCGATGGAGGCGTTGGGCGAGCGCCTGTCCCTGCCGCCGTTCCTGGAAGCGCAGCGCGCGGCCATCGAGCGCAAGCTGAAGCCGCTTTAAGCGTTCGCTCCGCATCGGGTCGGCAGGGAACATCACATCCGGTTGTCTTTGATCCATTTGGCGATAGCGTCCTCAGCCTCCTGGAGAACGCCATCCAAGGACTTGTGCCTTGTGCCCCCCTCCCAAACCAACCCGCCTTCGTCCATCACCCGTGTGATGGAAGTGCTGTAGCCATCACGTCCAAGCTCGATCCAGCCATCCTTGATCCAGCCAGCAATGCCAGGATACTTTTCAGCAAAGTTGTCGGGCGTGGCCTTCCGTGCCCTGGCACTCTCTTTGGCCGTTGGCGGCGGCGCGTCCATCAGGTAAAGGCCAAGCGCAACGGCATGTTTGCAGAACCCATAGTCCGCCATGGCTGGACAGGTGCATTCGGCGGCCAACTGATTTGACGCCAGCTTCAACCCAACGCGGTAAGGCTGTGATCCCGTCACTTCGCCGATGGCCTCGTTCCACGTGTGCACGTGCAATCGGACATGACCATCCGCGGAGTACCTCTCACCGCGCGCATAAACCTTGGGTCCAGCCAACTCACGTAGGCGCTGCGACGACAGAAAAGCCTGAAGCGTTCGCTTCTCCGACATGCGGGACTGGGCCTTTCAGAAAGGGAGGTGCTCTTCCCCGGGCCGCACCAATCGGATTGAGGCAGCTTGCGGTTCCGGCGCCGGCACGCCCTCGCGCACCTGACGCCGCTCAATGCCGGTAACGGTATTCAAGACAGTGCGGCGGCAGGCATAGGTTCGCCCGGCGACAGCGCGGCCTGCACGGCGTCGTCCACCGTGTCCAGCCATACGAACCGCAGCTTGTCCCGGGCGCTGGGCGGGATGTCGTCCCAGTCGCGGCGGTTGCGCGCCGGCAGCATCACGGTGGTGATCCCGGCCCGCGCCGCCGCCACCACCTTTTCCCGGATGCCGCCCACCGGCAGCACCAGGCCGCGCAGGCTGATCTCCCCCGTCATCGCCACCGCCGGGTCCACCGCCCGGCGCAGCATCAGCGATGCCAGCGACATAAACATCGCGACGCCCGCGGACGGGCCGTCCTTGGGGATGGCGCCGGCGGGGACGTGGACGTGGATGTCCGCCTCGAACAGTTTCGGGTCTATGCCAAGCTGCTCGGCGCGGGACTTCACGAGGCTCAGCGCCGCCTGCGCGCTTTCCTTCATCACGTCGCCGAGCTGGCCGGTCAGGATCAGCCGGCCGCCGCCAGGCATCCGGCTGCTTTCGATGAACAGGATGTCGCCGCCCACCGGGGTCCAGGCCAGGCCGGTCGCCACGCCCGGCACCGCGGCGCGGCCCGCGACCTCCGGATCGAAGCGGCTCGGCCCCAGGATCGGCGGCAGGCTTTCCGGGCCGATGCGGATCGGGCGCTCGGCTTCCCCCTCCGCCACGCGCACGGCGGCGGAGCGGAACACCGCGCCGACCTCGCGCTCCAGGCTGCGCACGCCGGCTTCCCGCGTGTAGTCGCCGATGATGGAGGCCAGCGCCGCGTCGTCCACCTCCACGTCGCCATCCGCCAAGCCGTTCTGCACCTGCTGCCGCGGCACGAGGTAGCGCCGGGCGATGGCCAGCTTCTCCTCCGCCGTGTAGCCGGACAGCTGCACCACCTCCATGCGGTCGCGCAGCGGGCCGGGAATGGTGTCGAGTTGGTTGGCCGTGGCGATGAACAGCACGCGGCTCAAATCGAACGGCACGGCCAGGTAGGCGTCGCGGAACGTGCCGTTCTGCTCGGGGTCGAGCACTTCCAGCATGGCGGAAGCCGGGTCTCCCTGGAACCCGCCGCTGCCGAGCTTGTCGATCTCGTCCAGCATCATCACGCACTCGCGCGAGCCGGCGCGGCGGATCGCCTGGATGATGTTGCCCGGCAAGGCGCCGATGTAGGTGCGCCGGTGCCCGCGGATTTCCGACTCATCGTGCACGCCGCCCAGGCTGACCCGCACGAAGGGCTGGCCGGTGGCGTGGGCGATGCTTTGGCCGAGGCTCGTCTTGCCGACGCCGGGCGGGCCGACGAAGCACAGGATCGGCCCCTTGCCGCCGGGGTTCAGCTTGCGGACCGCCAGGAACTCCACGATGCGGCGCTTGATCTTCTCCAGGCCGAAATGCTCCTCGTCCAGCACCCGGCGCGCAGCGGCCACGTCGATGGGCGGCGTGTCCCCCAGCTTCCACGGCAACTCCGACAGCCATTCGAGGTAGGTCCGCACCATGCCGACCTCCGGGCTTTGCTCCGGCATCTGCTTGAGCCGGCGCAGCTCGCGCTTGGCCGCGCGGTCCGCCTCCTCCGGCAGCCCGGCCTCGTTCAGCGCGCGCTCCAGGTCCTGCAGCTCCGGGGCGCCGTCGTCCTCGCCCAGCTCCTTCTGGATCGCCTTGAGCTGTTCGCGCAGCATGAACTCGCGCTGCCGCCCGGCCATGGTTTCCTGCGTGCGCTTGCCGATGTCGGCGGACAGGCGCAGCACCTCCAGCCGGTAGGCCAGCCGCCACAGCACGCGGTCCAGGCGCGCGGGCAAGTCGGTGATCTCCAGGATTTCCTGCTTCTCCGGCGGCTGGAGGTCCAACAGGCCCGCCACCAAATCGGCCAGCAGCCCCGGCGGCTCCACGTTCTGGACCGTCGCCACCAGGTCCGGCGGCGCTTGCTCAATCAGGCGCAGGGTTTCCAGCGCGCGCTCCCGGAGCTGGTGGGTGCGCGCCGCGATCTCCGCGCCGTCCGCGTCGGGTTCGGGGATGCGCTCGACACGCGCGGCGAGCGTCGGCGCGCCCTCCACGGCGCCGGCCAGCCGCACGCGCCCGATCCCCTGCAGGATC
>CALMAB010000218.1 GCA_937858325.1 uncultured Acetobacteraceae bacterium | reverse complement strand
GCTGGCCGATGGACAGCCCGTCCACCTTGTGCCCGTTGTAGCCGACCATGAAGCGGCGGAACCCGTTCTCGCCCTCGCCGGCCACCGGGGGCAGCTTGCGGCCGACGTTGATGAACGCCTTTATCACGCCGTCCGTGCCGCCCTGGCACCAGATGCCGTCGATGGGCGGCAGGGAGGGCAGGATGGACGCCGTGTTGCGCTCGGCGGTGGAGCTGTCCCACATGCCGGTGTAGCGGTTCACCACCTTGATGCCGGGCGCCGCCTTGAACACGTCCTCGGCGCCCTGGTTGATGATGCCGTTCAGCCCGGTGGGGGAGGCCGCGTTGATGATGATCGCGTCCGGCTTCTGCGAGATCAGGTTGGACAGCTGCTGCGACTGCTTGCTCACGTCGTTGTCCGCGTTGAACACGCTGCCCTCGACCTCGGACTTGTAGGGTTCCATCCCCAGGGCGGCCTTGAAGACGTTCTCCATCTCAAGCCGCCACTTGTTGCCGATATACGAGTTGGACAGGGCGATCTTGAACACCTTGCCCTGCGCCGCCGCGGGCCGGCCCACGCGCTGAGCTTGCGTCATGCCTGGCCCGGGAACAAGCCTCGGCGTGCCGGCCAATCCTTTGCACCCGGCCTTTAGGTTCATTGCGAACCGATCTTGCGGCGTGGCAATCCAGGATGCCCAGCACGGCGCCGGCCGATCCTGGCTTGCCGCATCGGTGCGTTCCCCGCAACGACGCAAGGTGCGGCCAAGGCAAACGGCCGCTGACGTAACCTGGGTCACACGCCGAATCCGTGCTGGCATGGGACCAATCTGTTCGAAGTCAAAATCGGGTTGCCGGTTTTGACACAATGCAGAATTGAGACTGGTTCATGGCAACACAGGAAGTCGCCTGCCGTATTTTCGACAACATCCAAAACTAACACACCAATCGGCTGTCAGAAGACCGGCAAAGTTTTTCTTGAAAGGTTCTTTACATTCGGCATGCAGCAATGCTAATTGCAATAGGCTGACACTACTAAAAAGTTTTCACCAGTAATCGCGGGAGAAGCAGCGTGGCAACATCCACTTGGTTCGGCGGGTACGGCCGTTACGGTGCGGCCCGGTATTGGGACCCGCGCGGCGTGCCGGGCACCGGGGACACCGCAATCATCAACAGCGGCGAAGTCGTCACGCGGCATGGGAACATCACCGCCACGGTGAGACTGGGCGGCCTTGATGCAGGCTCCCAGCCGGTGCTCGACCTGCGCAACTCGTCGGTCAGCCGGCTGACCATGCCCGCCGACCTGCCGCAGCAGCCTTACACGACGTCTCAGTCGCCGCCGCAGTACGGCACGGTCAACGTTTTCGGCCACAGCAGCATCGGCAGCCTCGATATCGGCAACTACGCCAACATGGTGCGCGCCCCGTCCCCGTACGGCCATGGCGCCCTGACCGCGCCGGACAACCTGACGGTCGCGCTCAACGGGTCCGCCACCTTGGACACGGCGTTCGACGTCAAGGACGGGTCCACCCTGACGGTGAACGGCGCAGAAACGTCATCCTTCAACGCCGCGAACTCCACCATCGAGGGCGGGCGCGTCGTGGTGAACGCGCCGCTGGCTGGCAGCGGCACGATCTTCATGACCAACGGCGCCGTGGAGTATTACGGAGCGGCGCAGGCCGGCACGCTTGAGCTGGGCGGCAGCGTCGGCGCTGGGGACACCATCGACATCCGCATGGGCCACCTGCTGATCGACCAGCCCATGGCCTTCGCAGGCCAGATCGACGTCCGCGCCGACGAGAGCATCCCAGGTCAGCCTTATTACTCATACGGCGCGCAGGACGTGACGCTGAAGGGTCTTGTTGCCACCGCCTACAGCTTCGACGACGCCAGCCATACCATGACGCTGTTCAACGGCGCGGACGCCGTGGACCAGGTGCGCTTCACGCCCGACATCGTGGCCGCGTCCTTTGGACCCGGCTACTCCGGCCACATCGGCGTTGCGCAGCTGGAAGGGGGCGGCGTGTTCCTGCGGGGCCAGTATAGCGGCTACCCAACGCACTCCGTGGAGATCCCGATGCAGGGTCCGCAGGCCTGACCGCATCGGCGGCGCGGGCACGCTATGGGTCGGCCCAGCCGAACCCTCGGGCCATGTCCTGCGCCGCCGCGAGCTGCGCCGGGGTCAGCCCGTCCCTGACCCGGGCAAGGAACGGCCGCACCAGCTTGCTGAAGCGGCCGGAGGCGACGAGCAGCCACGCCATGGCCTCTATCTGGTCCTCCCGGATGCCCTGGCCCAGGTGGAGCGCGGCACCC
>CALMAB010000217.1 GCA_937858325.1 uncultured Acetobacteraceae bacterium | reverse complement strand
TGATCGACCAGAACTCCTGCAACCCCAACGCCCGCGCGGCGCCTGTCATTCCTGCGCGCCCCGCCAAGGTGGCCGTTTCGGCGCCGCCAGGACCGCCGCCGCTGTTGACGCTGCGGCCGGGTCAGCCGGTTCAGGACGCCGTGCGCCAGGCTGTGCTTGCGGCCCGGCGCCGCAAGCCGGACGTGGTGTTCGACGTGGTGGCCATGCTCCCCGGCGGCACGGGCGCGGACGCAGGGCCTGACGACACGGCCCCCTCCAGCGCCGAGGCGGGCACGGTCGCCCGCGCCATCACGGCGCAGGGCGTGCCGCCGGGCCGGGTGCGCCTGTTTGCCCGGCCCGAAACCGGCCTTGCCGGGCGGGAGGTCCGCGTTTACGTCCGCTGACCGGGCTGCTAACCCGGCGGCATGCCGCATCCGCTGCTCCGCCTGAAGCCTGGACACGACCGCCGCCTGAAAGCCGGGCATCCCTGGGCGTTCAGCAACGAGATCGCCATGGCGCCGGAGCACCGGGCCTGGCCGGCCGGCGCGCCGGTTCGCATTGAGGGCGACGGCGGCTGGCGCTACGGCACCTTCATGTTCAACCCGCACAGCTTGATCGCCGCTCGGCTGCTCGACCGTGACCCCGGCGCCGTTATCGATGGGGCCTGGGTCCGGGCACGGATCGCGGATGCCGTCGCGTTCCGCGCCCGGGTTGCGCCGGGGACGCAGCACCGCCTGGTGCACGCGGAGGCCGACCGGCTGCCCGGGTTGGTCGTGGACCGCTTCGGCGACGTGGCCGTGGTGCAGGCCAACACCGCCGGCATAGACCGCCTGCTGCCGCAGACCGTCGCGGCGCTGCTGGACCTGCTGCCGCTCCGCGCCGTCGTGGCGCGCAACGACAGCGCCGCGCGCTTGCGGGAAGGATTGCTGCAGGAAGTTGGCCTGCTGCACGGAACAGATGCTGAGGCGGTGGCGGAGGAGGGCGGCGTGCGCTTCCCGGTGGACCCGTTGTCGGGACAGAAAACAGGCTTCTTCTTTGACCAAAGGCCCAACCGGGACCAGATCGCCTCCCTCGCCGCCGGTGCCCGCGTGCTGGACGTGTTCTGCCATACCGGCGCCTTCGGCCTGCGGGCGGTTGCCGCCGGTGCCGCCGCCGCTCTCCTCGTGGACAGCAGCCAGCCCGCGTTGGACCTTGCGCTGCGGGCAGCCGAGGCGAGCGGGTTGGGCGGCCGGGTATCGACACGGCGCGGTGATGCCTTTGACGTGATGGCGGCGCTGGCCGCGGACGGCGAGCGGTTCGACATCGTCGTGTGCGACCCGCCGGCCTTCGCCAAGTCGCGCAAGGACCAGGACGCCGGCCTGCGCGCCTACCACCGCATGACCCGGCTCGCGGCGCCGCTGGTCCAGCCCGGCGGGTTCCTGTTCGTGGCGTCGTGCAGCCACCATGCGCCGCTCGACTTGTTCACCGCCCAGGTGAGTTCGGCCATCCTGCGGGCCAGGCGGGAGGCGCGCATCGTCCATACTGGCGCAGCCGGCCCTGACCACCCCGTCCATCCCGGTTTGCCGGAAAGCGCCTATCTCAAGTCGTTGTTATTGAACTTGTCTTGATGAGGACTGGATTCCCCGGCTGCGCACCCAGATCGAATGGCATAGTGCGAGGCCAGTGATGCACTCCCGCGACGGTGGTTCGTCGCTTGCCCATCGGGTCGCCGCCCTTCAAGGAATCCTGGCCATGTCATCTGCGTCTCATGCGGCGCCCCCGTCCTCCATGCCTGTCGATCCGTTGCCGGAAAGCAGGGCGTCCCGAGTGCCCGGCCGCTCTCTCCTGCGCCGGGCCGCCACATTCCAATCGCCGGTCCTGGCGCACAGCGTATGGCAGTTTGCCTCGACCGGTGCCGCCTACGTCGCGTTGCTGGCGCTGATGTATGTCGCTTACCACGTCTCGCCCTGGCTCAGCCTTGCACTGGTGTTGCCGACCGCCGGGCTGGTGGTGCGGTTGTTCATCATCCAGCACGATTGCGGGCACGGCGCGTTCTTTCGGTCGCGGCGGGCCAACCTCGTGGTCGGCGTGCTTTGTAGCCTGGCGACGCTGACGCCGTTCACCAACTGGCGCCGCCACCACGCGCAGCACCACGCGAGCTGGAACAACCTCGACCGACGCGACACGACGAGCGACATCTATTCGACCTGCCTGACCGTCCAGGAGTACGAAGCCATGTCGCCGTGGCGGCGCTGGTCGGCCCGCGCCGTGCGGCACCCGGTCATCGCCCACCTGATCATCCCGCCGGTCGTGTTCCTGGTGCTGTACCGCGTGCCGTTCGAGACGCCGCGCGCCTGGGTCCGCGAGCGGTGGGCCGTGCATTTCACGAACGCGCTGATCGCGGCCGTGCTTGCCGCGATGATCCTTCCCCTCGGCGTTTGGCCCGTGCTCGTTGTCCAGTTGCCGGTCATCGCGGTTGCGGCGATCATCGGGGTGTGGCTGTTCAGCATCCAGCACCGTTTCGAAGACGCCCATTGGGCGCATAACTCGGATTGGAGCGCCGTCGTTGCTGCAATCCGGGGCAGCTCGTTCCTGAAGCTGCCATCCGTGCTGCGCTGGTTCAGCGGCAACATCGGATACCACCATGTGCACCACCTCGTGCCGCGTGTGCCGAATTACCGCCTGCGCGCCTGTCATGAGGCCTGCGAGGAACTGTTCGGCACGGCCCGCGTGCTCACGTTGCGGGAAGCGCTGACGGCGCCGAGCTACGCGTTGTTCGACGAAGCCCTCGGCCGAATGGTGCAGTTTCCACGAGGCCGTTAATCTGAAACCAATTTCCTCGTTCCCGGCGTTAATTCCGCGGGAACGTAACCAGAAGTTGAACACAACAAACTTTTAACGACTTTTCGGCAACATTTCACTAGGCTGAACACGTTTCCGTGATATCGTTTCTTCAACGTATCGGAACGGGAGTGTTGGCGATGGGCACGGTGACGCTGGCTGCAGAAGGCTCCTTGGTTGATCCAAAGGTCCTGTTGATCGAGTCCGACGTTCCCACCGTCCGCACCCTCGTGTCTGGTCTCGAAGAAGCCGGCATCCAGGCTGTGTGGGCGCGGGACAGCACGACTGGGTTGGCGCTCAGCGCGCGGTTGCTGCCGGACATCGTGCTTGTGGGCTTGGGTTTGGCCGATGTCGATAGCGTCGTCTTGGTCGGGCACCTTGTGGAGCCGCGGAATTGCGGCGTCATCGTCTTGGCGGGCGTCGAGGACGAGGCGGCAAGAATCGCCAGCCTTGAACTGGGGGCCGACGACTATTTGGCGAAACCGCCGACGCTACGCGACATGATCGCGCGGATCCGCGCCGTGCACCGCCGGGTCAACGTCCGCAAAAGCCATTTTGCTTTGCCGAGCGCCGAGGCGGTGCTGGCTGTTGGCCCGATCCGCATCAACCTGCAAAACCGCAGCGTCCACACGCCGGACGGGAAGCGGATCAATCTCACGTCGGCGGAGTTCACGGCTTTGGAAACCTTTGCCCGCGCTGGCGGCAACGCCGTAACGCGCGACAGGTTGTCGGCCGCGGCGCTGCGCCGGCCATGGCGGCCAGAGGACCGCAGCGTGGACCAGCTCGTGTTCAACCTGCGGCAGAAGCTGCCGTTGGACATCGACGGCGGGGTGCTGATCCAGAGCATCCGTGGTTCCGGTTATTGGCTGCGCGCGCCCGAGCGGCCAGCACAGCCGCGGCCAGAGTTCGCGTGGTCGGCAGAAGACACGGGAACCCGTCCCGTCACCAGCTTCGACCTTGCGAGGTCGGCCTGACGCCAGCCTCACTGGATCAAGACGCGGCCAGTGCGATACGAGATCCACACCCG
>CALMAB010000216.1 GCA_937858325.1 uncultured Acetobacteraceae bacterium | reverse complement strand
ATGCCATCACTCGCGGACGGGAAGCCCACGGCCGCTTCATGCGGCAATGCATGGAGGACCACAAGGAATACGAGTGCACCGCGTTGTGGCGTGCCGGCGACCGCGCCTCGCCCGACCTCATCGTCATACCGATCCCAACCGGGAGATAGGCATGTTGCTCAGTCTGTTCGTCCTCGTGCTGCTCATCACCCTCGGGCTTATGCTCGCCCTGGCCATGGACGGCGTCATCCCGATCCCGATGCACAAGATCGCCGACTTTCCATTCAGGGACATGCCGTCCACGAACGGCTTGCTGTTCGGGCTTGTTCTCGCCGCATGCCTTGCCCTGCTTGCCTGGCTCGTAGGACCGGGCGCCGCCCTCTGAGCTGAACGCCATGGGCCCACACTCGTCGGGATGTTCCATCCACAGACGGAGCATCTCGTACAGCTTCGCGGTCGCTGGGCCGTCCCGGCTCACCGAGGTCTGGGCTTGCCATCGTTCTTTGCCGGAGTGGGGCTTGGCTTCGCCCTTCTGCGGATCCGTTCCAGCGGGGCAGGGGCACCCTCCAGGTCGCCCGACCGTGGTGGCTACGTGTCGGCCCGGCTGCGCCCCGCCTTTGCAGCGGATGGCTGCGCCGTCCACACTTCACCAAAGCTTGGCATGGTGGACCCACCACCCTGGAATAGGACGACTTACGCCCGGCGCCGCCATGTCGCAAACCTGTTCTCAAAGCTGAAAGACTGCAGCCGCATCGCGCTTCGGCGTGACGAAACGCGCCGAAGCTGGATGAGCTTTGCCTATCTCGCCGCGACGCTCATCAACTTGCGGGTCAGCCAGTCCAGTCACAGCCCCTAGATCTACCTGTGACCTCTAGATCGCGCTTAAGCGCTTATCCTGCTATCATGTTAAGCATCTGTCCCTGCCCGGAGCCGCCCTATGCCCGACGACACCACCACCCGCTGGACCGTCTCGGTGTCGCGCGACACCGACAACGCCCTGCGCCGCTTCCTCGCCCAGCGCGGCATGAAGAAGGGCGACCTGTCCAAGTTAATCGAGGACGCGGTGATGTGGCGCGTCCTCGCCCAGACCATGGCCGAGGCCCGCGCCGGCTTCGCCGACATGTCATCCGAGACGGTCGAAGCGCTGGCCGACGAGGCGGTGACGGCGGTGCGCCAGGCCCGCAAGGCGCCTGCCTCCAAGGCGCGCTGATGGGGTGCGGTTGGTCATCGACACCAATATCCTGGTCAGCGCCCTGCTCGCCGCCACCTCGCTGCCGGCCCAGCTCGTCGTGCTCTGGCGGGCGGGCCGGTTCGATCTGCTGACCACGGCGGAGCAGCTGGACGAGCTGATGCGCGTGACCCGCAATCCGAAGATCCGCAAGCGCCTCGCGCCGGCGGTCGCCGGTCGCCTGGTCAACGATCTGCGCGCGCTCGCCATCACGCTCGACAGGCTGTGCGCCGTCGACGCGTCCTCCGACCCGGACGACAACGACCTGCTGGCCCTTGCAGCGGCCGGCTCGGCCGATTTTCTGGTGATCGGCGACAAGCATGATCTGCTCGGGCTCGCGGTCTGCGAAGGCACGAAGATCATTACCGTGCGAGATTTCCTTGCCCAATACGGGCGGCAGCCATGACCGGCGGCGTTCCCGCGATCAGCCAGGGTGGTACGTCGGTCGGCATGAGCCAAGTCCACCTGCCCAGCCTGGTGGCTGCTGCGGGCAAGCGGGCCGGCACGCGCTTCCTGGAATTCTTCGCATCCACGATCCGCAACCCGCACACGCGGCGGCCCCACGCCCGCGCAGTGACGGACTTCCTGGCCTGGCGCAAAAATCACGCCGCGTCGTTGATCGCTGCGGTGCAGCCGCTGCACGTGGCCGCCTGGATCGAGGGCCGGACCCATGAGCGTTCCGCGCCGAAGGTGAAGCAGCAGCTCGCTGCCATCCGCCACCTGTTCGACTGGCTGGTTATGGGTCAGGTCGTGCCGCTCAACCCGGCCGCTTTGGTTCGCGGACCGGCGCACAGTGTCCGCCAAGGCAAGACGGCGGTGCTGGAAGCGATGACAAAGCTGCGCCTTCTCGCCTGAACACCCAGGAGCGACGCCATACCTGTAGTGAACCTCAATCATCGGGGAGTGGGATCGCAATCATCGGCGGGCTGTGCCCGAGATCATTGCAACGGGTTTGAGGGGGCTGGCCCACAATCACT
This sequence comes from uncultured Acetobacteraceae bacterium, assembly GCA_937858325.1. Taxonomy (GTDB): domain Bacteria; phylum Pseudomonadota; class Alphaproteobacteria; order Acetobacterales; family Acetobacteraceae; genus CAHJXG01. The sequence goes on along the minus strand of CALMAB010000216.1, from coordinate 2,616 downwards.
GCACGTGGGCGCATAAAGGCTGCAACTGGGATCGCAATCACCGGGATCCTGCCCACGCTGATTGCACGGCAGAGTGGCTGCCGGCCGGGTTCTCCTGCGGCTCCGCCGCCGGCGGCCTCATTTCGCAGTCGTGCGGTGAACGATCCTTTCAGCTACAAGGGCCTGCAAGCGCCATAGGTTACGATCGTGGATGCCAAGTTCTTCCAGATGCGAAACGGTGTTGTGCAGGTACTCCGCGCACGTACCCCAGTGCCCCGCTGCCATGGACAAGGTATCGGCGACCTCCCCGAGCGAAAGTTCGCCCGAGTAGAACTTGCTCCGGCGATCCACCACGAACCCGAGGGCACTGATCGGGCCTTCGTCCGTATGCGCCGTGAGCCAGCGCGGGGGCGTCCCCGGCGGCTTCACCACCAACTCGCGGCGGAAAAGCGTATGGAGGACGGCCTGGGCCTGATCGGCCGGGATACGGAAGATCATGCCCCGGCACTGGCCACCCCGGTCGAGTGCCATCATGAGGCCATTCAGATCGCGGGTGCCACGGAAGCGCGCCACCTTGATGCAGAAGGATCGATGCCAGCCGCGGACCGTCGCCATCCGGCGTTCGATGTAGTCGAAACCGGGCTTCCACAGCAGCGACCCATAGCCAAACAGCCACAAGTCACCGGGAGGGGCTTGGGCAAGTGTTTCCCGAACGATGGTGTCGTACTCTGCGTCCGTGAGATAGATCGCGCCCGGGCTTGGCCCCGCGTCCTCGATGGTGCGCGCGATGCTGGCGACAAGGGCCGCCGTGAGCGCCATGTGCTGTCGCGGTGTGGCCATCGCTTTTCCCCGCCCGTTCACACGAACATAGGATGCTTCAAGGCTTGCATGCTGCCCCTTGCCGGTCAAGGAACCCGTGCAGGGTCAACGATCTTGGCCGTAGATACCCTAAATGGGTTCTATGCCCGATATCCCAGCCTGCCAAGCCGTTTCGGGCCCGTTCTACCAGCAGGCAGCAAACCGGTCGTTTCCTGGCCCGTGCCCAGGGCCGCCGTCCCGTGCAATCAGCGTGGGCACGGCGCCGATGATTGCGATCCCACGTGCAGGCTTTATGCGCCCAGTTGCAATGAGCGTGGATCTGGTCCCTCAGACCTGTTGCAATGATCTCGGGCACGACCCGCGGATGATTGCGATCCCACCTGCCGATGATTGCGGTTCGCTACACATACCCTCGACCACGCCCAAGCACTCCAAACGGACCCACATCGGCAACCACCCGCTGCATCCCGAAACGCAGATGATGAACTACGGCTTCGATCCGGCCCTGTCCGAGGGCGCCGTCAAGCCGCCGGTGTTCCTGACCTCGACCTTCGTGTTCCGCACCGCCGAGGAAGGGCGCGACTTCTTCGACGTGGTGTCGGGCCGCCAGGAGCTGCCGCCCGGCGAAAGCGCCGGCCTCGTGTACTCGCGCTTCAACCACCCCAACAGCGAGATCGTCGAGGACCGGCTGGCCGTGTTCGAGGGGACGGAGAGCTGCGCGCTGTTCTCCTCCGGCATGTCGGCCATCTCGACGGCCCTCCTCGCCTTTGTGCGCCCGGGCGATGTGGTCCTCCACTCGCAGCCACTGTATGGCGGCACGGAGACCTTGCTCACCAGGACGCTCCTGCCGTTCGGCATCGGCGCGGCCGGGTTCGAGGACGGCACGGACGAGGCGGTGGTCCGCGCCGCGGCCGAGGCGGCCATGCGCAAGGGCCGCGTCTCGATGATCCTGATCGAGACCCCCGCCAACCCGACCAACACCGTCGTCGATATCCCGATGCTCCGCCGGGTCGCCGACGAGATCGGCCAGCGGCAGGGCCGCACGCCGATGCTCGCCTGCGACAACACCATGCTGGGGCCGGTGTTCCAGCGGCCGGTCGAGCATGGCGCCGACCTGTCGCTCTACAGCCTGACCAAGTACGTGGGCGGCCAATCCGACCTGATCGCCGGCGCGGCCCTTGGGTCCCGTGCCGTCATGAAGCCGGTAAGGGTGCTGCGCGGCGCCATCGGCACGCAGCTCGACGCGCATTCGTGCTGGATGCTCGGGCGCTCGCTGGAGACGCTCAGCCTCCGCATGGAGCGCGCCGACCGCAACGCGCACGTGGTCGCGGGTTTCCTGCGCGAGCACCCGAAGGTCGCCAAGGTGCATTACCTGCCCTTCAACCCGCCGGACTCGGCCGCCGCGCGCGTCTCCGCGGCGCAGTCGACCGGGGCCGGCTCGACCTTCTCCTTCGACATCGCCGGCGGCCAGGCGGCGGCGTTCCGGTTCCTCAATGCGCTGCAGATCTTCAAGCTTGCCGTGAGCCTCGGCGGCACGGAGTCCCTGGCCAGCCTGCCGGCCAGCATGACCCACTCGGGCGTGCCCGCGGAGGTGCGGGAACGGATGGGCATCCTCCCTTCGACCATCCGCCTGTCCATCGGCATCGAGCACCCGGACGACCTGGTCGCGGACCTCGCCCAAGCCCTCGCGGCAGCCTGAACGGCCGGGCCGGGCAGCCAAGGCCCTGTGCCCGTTTTTCACGCGCATCTCGACCCTACCCGTGTCACCGCCACATGCGGGCGGCGATGGAGCGCTCCTCCTCGCGGACCGCCTCGGCG
>CALMAB010000215.1 GCA_937858325.1 uncultured Acetobacteraceae bacterium | reverse complement strand
GTGCAGGTCGTCCAGGTGCAGCAGCAGTGCCGCCTCACCCGCGGGCGGGGCGTCGCCCGGCGGCAGCGGGCGGGCTGGGGGCGAGATCGGCTCTTCCAGGGCGACAGGCTCCTCGTTCAGGCCGGCCGGGTCGTGGCGGCCGTTCGTGTAGCGCCGGATGTTCTCCGCCCGCGCGGCGTAGGGCTTGCCGCGGGTGTGCAGCCCGGCGATCCATCGCCAGGACAGCGTGTTGCTCGCCGGGTCGCCGTCCAGCAGGTGGCGCATGAAGTGGTCCGCCCCAAGCGCCCAGGGCAGCCGCAGCGTGAAGATCCAGATGGAAGCGAACCACATCCGGGCATGGTTGTGCAGCCAGTGGGTTTCCGTCAGCTCCCGCGCCCAATCGTCGAAGCCGTCGATGCCGGTGCGGCCCTCCACCGCCCGGTCAAAGGCAAAGCGCAGCCCGGCATTGGCGTCCAGCTTGGCGCGGCCTTCGGCGGCCAGGCGCTGGCAGTCGGACCACAGCTCCGGCCGGGTTTCCAGGTGGCCCTTAAAGTAGCTGCGCCAGAATACCTCCTGCACGAACCGTTCGGCACCAGGCCCGTGGGCCGCGAGCGCCGCGTCCACCGCCTCCTGCTCCAGGATCAGGCGGCGGCGCAGGTAGGGCGACAGGGCAGCGGTCGCGGCCTCGGCCTCCAGCCCGTGGTCGGTGTTGCGCCCGGCGGCGTAGGCGCTGCCCGTGCGGGGGGTGAAAGCGGCGAGGCGGGCCAGCCCGGCGGCGCGGGTCATGGGAAAGCTGCGGTCCATGCCGATCCATGTGGGGCGCCGCCGCCCTGCCGCCACGGCGGTCGGTGCCGACGATCATCATGACCTTTCCTAGCACCCAAGCCATCACGGATAATTGAAAAACCAGAACGTTTTGTTTATACAATTGTCAGCAAAAGGGAGCCGGCCGCGGCCGCACGACGATGCAGCAGACATTAAAGGAATTCGGGTTCGAAGCCGCTCATCAGACGCCGCCGCACTCCGGGTTGCACGGGCACTCGTTCCGGGTCGAAGTGGCCATGAGCGGGGAACCGGACCCGGTGTTCGGCTGGTCCCACAACCTCGACGAGGTTGAGCCGGTGATCGACGCGGTGCGGCGCGAGCTGGATCACCATTACCTCAACGAGATCGAGGGCCTGTCGGTACCGACGCTTGAAAACGTGGCCCGCTGGATCTGGCATCGGCTGAACACCCGACTTCAGGGGCTGGATCATGTGGTGGTTCGTCGGGGCCAGCCTGGCACGTCCGAGGCCTGCGCCTATTCCGGCAAGCACTGAGCGCGGTGATATGAAAGCTCCTCGCCATGGGTAGGCTGCTGTCCCGCCGCTCATTCAGCGGCCTTCTTGTGGCCGGGCTGGCAACGCGCCCGGCGCTTGCAGACCTGCCCAAGCCGCAGGAAACGCCGATCCTCACGGTCTCGGGGCGCATCAGCGTGTGCAACGACGGAGATGTGGCCCGGTTCGATCGGCCAATGCTGGAGACGCTCGGCATGGCAAGCTTCGTCACGAGCACGCCTTGGTATCAGAAGGCGGTGCGCTTTGATGGGATCCCGATGCGCACGCTGCTGCGCGCCGTCGGCGCATCCGGCGAGCGCGTGACTGCGACCGCGCTGAACGACTACTCGACAGAAATCCCGATTACGGATTTCGAGCGGTATGACGTGCTGCTCGCGCTCAAGCGCGACGGCGAGTACATGCCCGTCCGCGACAAGGGACCGCTGTTCATCGTTTACCCGTTTGACCGCTTCCCCGAACTGCAAGCTCAGAAGTTCTATAACAGGTCAGCCTGGCAGCTTGCCCAACTCGCCGTCGGCTAGCGATGAAAACGGACGGGGACAGCGCTCCTAAGCGACCGGCACCCTGGCCGGACTGCTGATGCCCAAGACCGAAACCGCTTCAGTTCTTATGCGCAACAACAAGCGCGCCCGGGCCAGCCCGGCGGTCGTGGCGCCCCGGCTCGGTCCGGTGGCGGCGTGGATCGCCGGGGCAGGCGTCCTCGCGGGGGCATTGGCGAGGATACTGTCCCATCTGCGGCACTCGCTTCCCTACGTGACGGTCCGCCGGGTCAAGGCCGTGCTTGCCGGCGTGACCTGCCTCCTTGTTCTTGCCAGCGCCGCCACATCCTATTTCATCACGCAGCGGCAGAACGCGCTGCGCCAGGTGTCTCGCTACAATCTCACCTTTGTCGCGAGCTTGGCCCCAGTCGAGGTCACGCGCCTTGAAGCGGCCATCGCCGAGGCGGCTCTGCCCGGCAGCGGCGTCGGCCAGAACCAAGTCCAGCTCAGGCTTGACATCGTCCGCAACCGGATCAGCCTTCTGAGCAACAGCGAGGTTGGAGACTTCATCCAACGCCATGCCGACCTCCGGGCGACCGTCGCCCAGTTACGCTCGATGGTGGACGCGGCGCAGCCGCTGGTCGACGATTTCGGGCGTGATTCGACCGCCGGCCAGCTGCTCAAGCTGGTGTCTCCGCTGCTTCCCCAGCTCATGAAGCTCGCCGCGGCCGTCAACTCCCATGACGCCAGCCTGGCGGCGCGCGACCAGGCGCAGCTGAGCCGCCTGCACCTGATCTTCTCCGCCATCATCGCCGGGCTGGCCGTTTGCGGCTTCGGGCTGATCGGGGTCGTGACGGCGCATAACAGGCTGCTCGGGCGGGCGCACAAGGAGGTCAACTCGCTGGTGCGCGACCTGCGGGAGCGGGACCGGACCTTGGAAACGCAGAACGCGCGCTTCGACGCCGCGCTCAACAACATGTCGCAGGCCCTTTGCATGGTGGATGGGGAGCAAAGGGTGATCGTGTGCAACAGCCAGTTCCTCAGGCTGTTCGACCTGTCGGCCGCCACCGCCCAGCCCGGCGCGCCCATCGGGGACGTGTTCCGGGACGCGGCGGCGGCGAGCCGCTACGAGCGGGAGGTGATCGAGGCGATCTGCGGCAGGCAGCGGGAGCTGATCGCGGCCGCGCGCACGGGCAACTTCTTCCAGGAGAACGCGGACGGCCGGGCGGTCGCCGTGTCGCACCAGCCCATGCCCGGAAACGGCTGGGTCGCGACCTACGAGGACATCTCCGAGCGCCGCCAGGCGGAAGCGCGCATCCACTTCATGGCGCACCACGACGCGCTGACCTCCCTTCCCAACCGCCTTCTGTTCGAGGAAAGGCTCGGGCAGCTGCTCAAAGGGGAGCGGCGGGCGGATGCCAGCCTGGCGGTGCTGTGCCTCGACCTGGACCATTTCAAGGACGTGAACGACAGCCTCGGGCACCCCGCGGGCGACCTGCTGCTGCAGCAGGTGGCGCAGCGGGCGCTGGACTGCGTGCGGGGCGGGGACACGGTGGCACGCCTGGGCGGCGACGAGTTCGCGATCCTGCAATCGTCCCCGCGCCAGCCCGAGCACGCCGAGGCGCTGGCCCGGCGCTTGGTCAAGGCCCTCGGCGCGCCCTACGACATCGACGGGACGCGCGTCGTGATCGGCACGAGCGTCGGGATCGCGGTGGCAACGGGCGGCGGGCGCGACGTGGACCACCTGCTGAAGAACGCGGACATCGCCCTGTACAAGGCCAAGGGCGAGGGGCGCGGGACGTATCGCCTGTTCGAGGATGAGATGGACGCGCAGCTGCAAGCGCGCCGCGCGATGGAAACCGCCTTGCACGAGGCGATGGGCCGGCACGAGCTGGTCCTGCTCTACCAGCCTTTGTTCGACCTCGCCGCGGACAGGCTGGCTGGGTTCGAGGCGCTGCTGCGGTGGCGTCACCCCTTGCTCGGCAACGTTTCCCCGGCTCAGTTCATCCCGGTCGCGGAGGACATGGGCTTGATCGGCCGGATCGGGGAATGGGTGCTGGCGCAGGCCTGCCGCGACGCCGCGGCGTGGCCCGAGGACGTCACGGTCGCGGTGAACCTGTCGCCGCTCCAGTTCCGGGGCGGCAACCTGGTGCGGGCGGTCCGTGCCTCGCTGGACGCAGTGGGGCTGCCGGCGCGGCGGCTCGCGCTTGAGATCACCGAGTCGGCGCTGCTCAAGGACAACAACAAGGTCCTGGCGACGCTGCACGAACTGCGCGACTGCGGGGTCGAGATCGCGCTGGACGACTTCGGCACCGGCTACTCGTCGCTGAGCTACCTGCGGAGCTTCCCGTTCGACCGGATCAAGATCGACCAGTCCTTTGTCCGCGAGATGGACCGCCGCCCTGATTGCCTGGCAATCGTACGCTCCGTCGCGCAGCTCGCGCAGACCCTGGGGATGACCACCACGGCGGAGGGCATCGAAACTCCGGAACAGCTCGACCAAGTGCGGCAAGCGGGCTGCACCCAAGCGCAAGGCTACTACTTCGACCAGCCGAAGCCCGTATCCGAGATCGACCGCTGGTTCGGGCAGCCGGCGCAGCGCCTCGCGTCCGCCGACCTTCTGAACGGCGGGAGGGCAGCCGTCGCGCTGGCCAGCCCGGCTTGACACACGTCGTTTACGATACCTTTGGGGCGTCGCGGCCAGGCCGCTAGAACGCCAGCCCCTTGAACTCCCGGGTGCGTGCGGTCAGCGCGGCCTCCACCGGCAGCCGCTCCATGCTGCTGGCGCCGTAGAAGCCGTGGCACAATTGGCTGTGCTGCAGCACGAAGGCGGCGTCGCCGGGTTCGGCGATGGGGCCGCCATGGCACAGCACCAGCACGTCCGGGCGCACGCGCCGGGCCGCCTCCGCCCACAGGTCCATGTCGCGCACGCAGTCCGGGAGCGTGCGCGCCGTTTCCGCGCCGACGCTGCCGCCCGTCGTGAGGCCCATGTGCGCGACGATCAGGTCGGCGCCGGCCCGCGCCATCTCCGCCGCTTCGTGCTCGTTGAACACGTAGGGCGTGGTCAGCAAATCCTGCGCGTGGGCGGCGCGGATCATGTCGATCTCGTGCCCGAAACCCATGCCGGTTTCCTCCAGGTTCTGGCGGAACACCCCGTCGATCAGGCCGACGGTCGGGAAGTTCTGCACGCCGGCGAAGCCGAGGCGCCGCAGCTCCGCCAGATGCGGGTCCAGCAGCAGGAACGGGTCCGTCGCGTTGACGCCCGCCAGCACCGGCGTGCGGCGCACCACCGGCAGCACCTCGCGCGCCATGTCCAGCACGATCTCGTTGGCGTTGCCGTAGGCGAGCAGCCCGGCGAGCGACCCGCGGCCCGCCATGCGGTAGCGGCCGGAGTTGTAGATCACGATGAGGTCGATGCCGCCGGCCTCCTCGCACTTGGCCGACAGGCCGGTGCCGGCGCCGCCGCCGATGATGGGCTGGCGCTGGGCGGCCATGTGCTGGAACCGCTCCATGATCTGGCGCCGGGTGGGGCGTGCTGGCCCGGCGGGGGGCGGGGTTGTCATGCAACCTCCCGGAACTGCGCCGCCAGCGCATGGGCGAAGGCGGGATCGTTGATGTGGTGCGGCAGCTCAAGGAGGCGGCGCTTCCCGGTGACGCGCAGGCCCGAGCGCAGCGCCGCGAACAGGGCGGCGTCGGCGTCTGGATCCCAGAATGGCTGGTCCGGCGCGTCCAGCGCCGACACGCCGCCCAACGGGAGCAGTACCCGAACCTCGCCTTCGCAGCGGTTGAGGCGCTCGGCGATCCAGGCGCCGACCCGCTGGTTCTCGGCCGCCGTGGTCCGCATCAGCGTGACCTGCGCGTTGTGGACGTGGAACAGCCGGTCCCCGTAACGCTGCGGCACGGTGTCCCGCGCGCCAAAGTTCACCATGTCCACCGCGCCGACCGAGCCGACATAAGGCAGCCCGGTGCGCGCCACGGCGCCGAAGCGGTCCTCCGTGCAGGGGAACACGCCGCCCATCAGCAGGTCCGGCACCTCCGTCGTGGTCGCGTCCACCAGGCCGGCGAGCAGGCCGGATTCCGCAAGCTTCTCCATGCTTTGCCCGCCCGTGCCGGTGGCGTGGAACACGTACGGCTCGTACTCCGCTTCCAAGGCTTCGCGCACGGCCGTGACACAGGCAGTGGTGACGCCGAACATGGTCAGGCCGACGCCGGGCTTGTCGGCGTCTGCGGCCGGCACGGCGTGCAGCGCCATGCCGGCGGCGGCGTGGGCCGCGTTGCCGATGACCCGCCGGCTGATGGCGTTCAGCCCGGCCACGTCCACCACCGAGTACATCATCGCGATGTCCGTCGGTCCGACATAGGGCGCCACCTCGCCGGACGCGACGGTGGACACCATCAGCTTCGGCACGCCCGCCGGCAACGCGCGCATCGCCTGCGTCACGATGGCCGTGTTGCCGGAGCCGCCCAGCCCGAGCACGGCGCCGATGTCGGTCCGTTTGCCGAGCCAGGCCGACAGCGCCTCCGCCATAACGGCGACGGCCCGGCCCCGGTCATCGCCGCCCAGCACGGCGGCACCATGCGGGTGCGCCGCCGCGACCTCCGCGGCGCTGATGTCCGCTACGCTCCCGCCGGCGCCCGGCCCGGTGCTCACGTCCACCAGCACGGCCCGGGCGCCGGCCCGCTCGGCTATCTGCTTGGCGTAAAGCAGCTCCGGCGCCTTGGTGTCGCAGGTGCCGACGATATAAACGATCCCCATGCGCTTGCCCTGTCCCATGCCGGCCATTCCGGCTTGCGTGTTGGCGTCCGTTCTGTCGATCCTTTTGCCGCGTCCTACCCGGCGGTTGCCGTCCCGACGCTCCCGGCGACGACCGTGGAGCGGTTGCGCGGCAGCAGGAAGTGGATGATCGCGGTCGCGACCATGTAAACGCTCGCGCAGGCGAGGAACACCACGGTGTAGTTGCCGCCCGTCGCGTCCAGCACGCGGCCGATGACCGCGGCCGAGAACGCGCCCGCAACCGCGCTGATGCCGCCCGCAAGCCCCACGGCCGAAGCCACGGCGTCCCGCGGCATGGTGTCTGAGACCAGCGTGAACAGGTTGGCGGAAAAGCCCTGGTGCGCCGCCATGGCGACGCCGATCAATGCCACGGCGGTCCACAAGCTATCCGTCTGCGGCGCGAAGAACACCGGCAGGGTACACAGGGCGCAGGCCAGCAGCGTCAGCTTGCGGGCCGGGAACACGTCCATGCCGCCCTTGATCAGCCGCGAGGACATCCAGCCGCCGGCGACCGATCCCACGTCGGTGAGCAGGTAGATCAGCACCAGCGGCAGCCCCACGGCCAGCAGGGTCACGTGGAACTTCGAGTTGAGGAAGCTTGGCACCCAGTTGTTGTAGAACCACCACGCCGGGTTGGTCAGCACGCCGCCCACGATGTAAACCCAGGTGCCGGGGTAGGTGAGCAGCTTGCTCCAGGGGACCCGGCCGACCGCGACGTCCGGGTCCTGGTTGATGTAGGCCAGCTCGCCCGGCGTCACGCGCGGGTGCTCGGCGGGGCTGTGGTAGATCGCCAGCCAGAACAGCACCCATAGGAGGCCGACCGCGCCGGTGACGTAGAAGGCGACCTGCCAGCCGGACAGGTAAACCAGCAAGGCCCCGAGCAGCGGGGCGATCATCGCGCCGATGTTGCTGCCGGAGTTGAAGATGCCGGTCGCAAAGGCGCGGTCCCGCACCGGGAACCAGGTGGCGACGGTCTTGATGCAGGTGGGGAAGTTCCCGCCCTCGCCGAGGCCGAGCACGATGCGGGCCAGGATGAAGCCGTTCACGGACGCGACCAGGCCGTGCGCGGTGGAGGCGAGGCACCAGATGATCGCCGCGGCCGCAAGGCCCAGACGGACGCCCACCTTGTCGGTCAGCCAGCCCATGCCGGCGTAGCCGACGGCGTAGGCCATGGAAAAGAAGAAGATGATGTTGCCGAAATCGGTTTCGCTGAAGTGCAGGTCGGCCTGGATCGTCGGCTTCAGCACGCCCAGGATGTTGCGGTCCATGTAGTTGATCGTCGTGACGCCGAACAGCAAGGCGAGGACCATCCAGCGGTATCGGCTCGCTGGCGCCGCGGTTGGATGATTGGGCTGCATGGGGACGTTTCCTTGTGTCTTGTTATGGGCTTGTTCTTGGCATGACCCTGCCGGGCTTGCAGCGGCACGGGGCAGGGTAAGCGGCGCGAGGGGCGCCGCGCCCAAGGCCCATGCCGGACGGGTAGGCTAGGACGGCCATGGCTCTACGGCTAGTCCGAAGCCGGCAGGGGTTGATCCACGGGGCGCAGGAATGTCCGAGTTCAGCCAGTAGCGCCCGGCCACGCCGAGGCCATGGCGAAGGAGGGCTTGCGGGTCAGGGCGCCAGCGGTGACTGCACGCTGCGGCTCACCAGCGCCGGGGTGATAACGGAGGGCGTCGGGGTCTGTGACCTCGTCATCATCCAATAGCGACCGGCTCATGAGCCGTGCCCATCCAGTTCGCCTGGGGCGCAAACCAGTGCCGGATGTCCGCTGCGGGGCGTGGGCGGTCGAACAGGAAGCCCTGCACCTCCGTGCATCCGTCCCGGACCAGCTGGCCAAGCTGGTCCTCCGTTTCCACCCCTTCCGCCGTCGTGGTCATGCCCAGTTCCCGGGACAGGTCGAGAACCGACCGGACGATGGCCCGGCAGTCCGGGCGGTGCGTCACCTCGCGGACGAACGACTGATCGATCTTGAGCTTGTCGAACGGGAAGCTGCGGAGATAGCTGAGCGAGGAGTAGCCGGTCCCGAAATCGTCGAGCGCGGTCCGCAGGCCGAGGGCGCGCAGCTCGTGCAGGGTCGCCAGCACCGCCTTGCTGTTCTGCAGCAGCGCCGACTCGGTGATCTCCAGTTCCAGCCGGTGCGCGGGCAGGTCGGACGCCTGCAATCCCCGCTGCACGGCCGCCACAAGCCCAGGGCTGTGGAACTGCACCGGCGAAAGGTTGACCGCGACCCTGATCCCGTCCGGCCAGGTCGCCGCATCCGCGCAGGCTTGGGCCAGCGCCCATTCGCCGACGGGCACGATCAGGCCGAGTTCCTCGGCAAGCGGGACGAACTCCGCGGGCGACACCAATCCCCGGTCCGGGTGGCGCCACCGCAACAAGGCCTCGAACCCGCTGACCCGCTGGTCCCGCAGGTGGAACACCGGCTGGTAGAACATCTTGAACTCGTTGCGCACCAGGGCTTCGCGCAGGTCGCGCTCGATGGCCCGGCGCGCCCGCATCTGCTCGTCCATGCTGCTTTCGAACAGGCAGAAGCTGCCGCGCCCGTCGCCCTTGGCGCGGTAGAGCGCCAGGTCCGCGCTGCGCAGCAGCATGTCGGCCGAGCACGGGGCGGAGGCGGCGACGGCGATGCCCGCGCTTGCCCCGATGACGGCCCGGCCTGCGCCGAGGTCGTAGGGCGCGCCGAGCGTTTCGACAATCCGCCGCGCCAGGTCGCTGGCGTGTTCCGCCGGGCCGGTGCCGCGTTGCAGGACCGCGAACTCGTCCCCGCCGAGCCGGGCCACGACATCCCCTTCGCGCACGCATCCGAGGAGCCGCCCGGCCACGGCTTTCAGCAGCATGTCGCCGGCCGGGTGGCCGAGGGTGTCGTTCACCTGCTTGAAGCGGTCGAGGTCGAGGCAAAGCAGGGCAACGCCGCCCCCTTGCCCCTGCTGCGCCAGCGCGTCCTCCAGCTGCTCGTGGAACATCAGCCGGTTCGGCAATCCGGTCAGGGCATCGTGGTGCGCCAGGAAGAAGATCCGGGCATTCTGCGAAAGCAGCTCGCTGTCGCGTTTTTCCAGGGTCCGGTTCTGCTGCTCGACCTTTTCCCTGGCCTGGGCGAGCAGGTGGTTGTGCCGCAGAAGCGCGCCGATGAGGCTGAACGCGCACAGCGTGAGCGCGCCCAAGATCGCCGCGAACAGCCAGTGCAGGTTGCCGAGCTGCCGCTGGTCCTTCGCGACGAGCACGCCGCCATGGGTGTTCGCCGCCGCCGCCAAGCGCGACATCGGGGCGTTCAGCGCCTCGAACAAGGCAAGCAGCCGGCGCAGCCGCCCCGGCGACGCCGGTCCTTCCATGAGGGTCCGCCCGTCGTGGACGGTGCTGCGGAACGCAGCCACGATTGCGCGCAATTCGCCCGAAGCGGCGACGAACTCCGCGACCTGGCCGCTTTCGAACAGCTGGACGCGGTTCGTGACGATATCAAGCCAAAGCTGGACGTCGTCCTCGTTCACCCCGCTGCCGGGCACCAGGGCCGCCGCCGTCACGCCCTGCAGCCGCGACACTTCCAGGGTCGCCTGGCTGGCGAACCACGTCAGGCTGTAGCGGGACACCTCGCGCAGCTTCTGCTGCCGCTGCACGATCAAGGAGGACGTGTAGGCAGCCGCAAGCGCCAGGCTCAGCACGAGGGCGAGCAGGCCATGCTTGACCCAGCGCGAGCGTCCGGCCTGCAATGCCGGCGTCACGTCACGACAAGCCTCGCCACTTGCCAAGCGGAGCGGCTGTAGAACTGTTGGGACCGCAGTTCGGGTTTGCTGTCGTACGGATAAACGATGAACAGCGGCCCCTTGTCGCGCACCGGCATGTCCACGCCGTCGCGCTTCATCGCCAGGAGCGCGCCGTGGCGGTCGAAATCGCACATCGGGATCTCGATGACGTAGTCGTTGAGGGCAAAGGCCACCACGTCTGTTCCAAACGCGCCGACGGCCTGCATGAGGCGCCGCATCCGCACGCCCTCGAACCGCACCGGGCGGTCATACCAGGGCGTCATCGTCCTGAACCCGTCCAGGCCCAAGGCTTCCAGCATCGGCCGGTCGAAGCTGGCCGCATCGCCCTCGTTCGTGTTCGTGATCAACCCGGTGACCGTCAGGATTGCCTTCTCCGCGGGCGAGGAAAGGGTGCCGCCCCTGGCGGACCCGGCAAGGGCCGACCCCATCGCGCCCAGGCCGCAGGCGACGATGGTCCTGACGATGGTCCTCCGGGGCACCAGGGCCGTCATGGGCAGGTCACGTGGGACGGAGCCGCGGTGCGGGTCGGGCCGGGTGCCGGCGACGGCCCGGAACCGTCCTCGCTGTAGCTCGCGGCGTTGCCGCTGTGCTCGCTGACCTCGACCTGTTCCAGCCGGACGCGCTGGCCGGTGGCCCCGGCGACGAACTGCGCCACGTGCCCGAACACGATGCGGGCGATGGCCTCGCATCCCACGACCGGCAGGACCCGGAGGGCGACGATGCCGCGCTCGGCGAGCTGCTTGAACGTTTCCAGTTCCGGATCGTCTGCCGCCACGACCAGCGTATGGTCGAACATCTCGTGCAGCCAAGCCTTGACCGGCTTGAGGCCGCCGAAGTCAAAGCACCAGTTGCGCTCGTCGAGTTCTTCGGCGACGAACACGAACCTGAACGCGAGGGCGTAGCCGTGCAGCAGGCGGCAGTGCGAATGCCCGGCGCGCCATTGGCGGAACACGCAGGACAACCCCTCGGCGTGGCCGTAGGACTTGGTTGACCGAAACAGCTTGCGCCGTGTCGCCGCGGTTTCCGTGCCGGCCTGCGGGAATTGGTCGAACGGCATCAGGCGTCTCCCATGAAGCTGGCGGTTCCAGAAGCCGGCGCGCAGGACAGGGTGCGGCCCTGCGCCGCCGCAATCAGCCGATCACAGGACGCGCCGCCCGCATGGCCGGACGCGCTTAAGCGTCCGGTGCTGGCATTCATCGGGCTTTGTCTTGCCCGAACCGGGCAGAAAGCACTGACCATGCTTTTTGGTCCTGCTGCGTGGAGGCGGTGTGCGAAGCCTGGCGCTTGGTCCTTAACAGATCATAACACTACCGAGGTTGACGAGTCTTTTAAAGGCTTACGCTGCTGAATAACACGCTGAACCATATGTTGCATAATTCGAATTAGTAAAGTTCTGACGATGATTTTGTAGCCATCTCTAAATTTTCGGACGTTGCTATCACAGGTTCCTTGCCGTCCGTTTGCGCTCAGCACCAAAGAATGGTTCAGGTCAGCTCGCCGGCTTCTTGGAACGGTGAAGCCGGCAGGGCAAAGCCGGCCGTCCAAGCCATCGCAGCCGAAAGGGCGTGCAGGCAGTCCAAGGAAAATCCGAGTGATCGAAGCTCTGAGGTGGCGGGGTCCAGCTTGACGCCGGCCCACGCGCCGTGGCCGTGGACCCCTGGGTTGCCACGCCGCCAAGGCGGCTAGCAATGACGACAGGGGCAGGGTAAAGGGCCGTCGGTATTACAGCGGCTTTACTACGGCGAGCATCGCAGTGGCAGCGGCAAAGCCGACGACAAGTGGTGCGGCCACGCGTGAGGGCGCAGCAGTGGCAGGACTGCTCGACGGCAGGCGGGCGACCGCGCACTGGCTGGCCGACGGGCTGCTGGCGCAGCGGCATCCCGCGGTGACGGTGGACCCCGGCGTGCTGTTCGTGGATGAAGGCCGAGTCGTGACCTCTGCGAGGTGTCGGCGGCCTCGACCTGTGCCTGCTGCGTCGCGGAGTCGCCTCAGCTTTCGGCCGCGATCTTGTCCTGCGTCTTGGTGTCGAAGTCGGCGGCGTCGTGGCGCTCGTGCAGCTGGTGGACCGGCTCGCCGGAGATGCGGTTGACCATCCGCCCGCGCTGCACGGCGGGGCGCGCGGCGACCGCAGCGGTCCAACGCTGCAGGTTCGCGTAGTCCTGCACCTGCAGGAACTTGGCCGCTTCCCCGTAAAGCTGGCCCTGCGCGAGGGTGCCGTACCAGGGCCAGACGGCGATGTCCGCGACCGAGTACTCGCGCCCGGCCAAGTACTCGTTGTCCGCCAGGCGGCGGTCCAGCACGTCGAGCTGGCGCTTGGCCTCCATCGCGAACCGGTCGATGGCATACTCGATCTTGGTCGGCGCGTAGGCGTAGAAGTGGCCGAAGCCGCCGCCGAGGTAAGGCCCGCTGCCCATCTGCCAAAACAGCCAGGACAGGCATTCGGTGCGCGCCGCCTTGTCCGTCGGCAGGAAGGCGCCGAACTTTTCGGCCAGGTAGAGCAGGATCGCGCCCGACTCGAACACGCGGATCGGCTCGGGGCCGCTGCGGTCCATCAGCGCCGGTATCTTGGAGTTGGGGTTCACCGCCACGAAGCCGCTGCCGAACTGGTCGCCGTCGTTGATGCGGATCAGCCAAGCGTCATACTCCGCGCCGCTGTGGCCAAGCGCCAGCAGCTCTTCCAGCATGACCGTAACCTTGACGCCGTTCGGCGTGGCCAGGGAGTAAAGCTGCAAGGGGTGGCGGCCCACCGGCAGCTCCTTGTCGTGCGTGGCGCCCGCGACCGGGCGGTTGGTGGACGCGAACCGGCCGCCGCTTCCCTGCTTCCAGGTCCAAACCTCCGGGGGCGTGTACTCGGACGTCTCGGTCATGCTTCAGCTCCGGGCAATAGGTTCGCTCCGGCCGCGGCGCATCGCAGAGATGGAGGCGCGGCGGCACGAATGCTGGGCCAAGTAACATAGTCGCTCCGACGCGGACGCGCCAGGGCGTCCGCCGCCGGGCCAGGCGCCTTACTTCCGGCGCGGCAATCCGATCCAGCGCTGCTCGACGTAAAGGCCGAGGCAGACCACCGTGACGAACGGTATGCCGGCGATCAGCAGGCGCTCGAACATCTCAAGCATCACTCGTTTTCGCTCCGGTCTCCGGTCTCTGGTGGAGAGATATAACCCATGATGCGAAGCGCCAACAGCTCAATCAATGCGGCCACCAGCCCGCCGGCGCCGACGGTCGTGGTGGTGGGGTGCAGGTCCGGGTTGAAGGACGGGGCGACGATGGCGGCGGCGAACACGCCGATGGCCACCAGCTGCACGCCGCTGGCGAGCATCTTGCAGCGTTCGAGGCGCACATCCGTGCGGCCGGTGCGGCCGATAAGCAGTCGAAGGATCATGCGGTCGTCCTTGCTCTCCGTGGTCCCGAAGCGTCCTTACTAGCACCGTGTTCATGATATGTTCCAGAACTAAAGAACCGTTCAAGCCTGCTTGAACGCGCGCAGCCCACGAGGGGCCGCCTGCGTCAGTAAGCTGATGAGTGGCCGAAGACCTTGAGCGCGTCCCGCACCTGCTCGGGGTCCGACTGCTGCAGGACGTGCGCGGTCAGCCGTTCGCAGTCGCTGATCGTGGTGCCCCGGACGGCCTGCTTCACCCGCGGCACCGCGGACGCGTTGGTGCTGAAGCTCCGCAGCCCCAGGCCGAGCAGCAGCGGCGTCATGTCGGGGTTGGCGGCCATCTCGCCGCAAACCGACACCGGGATGCGATGGGACGCCGCCCCTGAGATCGTCATCCGGATCAGCCGCAGCACGCCGGGGTGCAGCGGGTCGTAAAGCTCCGAAACCTCCACCTCCCCGCGGTCCACGGCGAGGGCGTACATGCACAGGTCGTTGGTGCCGATGGCAAAGAACTCGGCCTCGGCCGCGAACACGTCGGCGCACAGGGCGGCCGCGGGCGTTTCCACCATGATCCCGAGCGGCGGCAAGGTGGCGGGCAGGGCGGCCCCGCGCTCCCGCAACCGGTCCGCCACGCGCCGGTAGATCGCCTTGGCCGCCCGGATCTCGGCGACGTTCGTCACCATGGGCAGCAAAACCCGGACCGGCCCCGCGTGGGCGGCACGCAGGATGGCGGCCAGCTGCGTTTCGAACAGCTCCGGCTGGCGGAGCAGCAGCCGGATGCCACGCAGGCCAAGCGCCGGGTTGCTGTCGATCAGCTCCGGCACCATCCCCGCGGTGACCAGGGCCTCGATCTCCTTCTCGCCGCCCCAGTCCAGGACGCGGATGGTGACGGTGTCGCCCGCCATGGTCTCGACGACGTTGCGGTAGCTCCGGGCCTGCTCGTCCTCCGTCGGCACCGTGTCGCGGTTCATGAACAGGAACTCGCTGCGCAGCAGGCC
The DNA here is from genome assembly GCA_937858325.1 of uncultured Acetobacteraceae bacterium. Taxonomy (GTDB): domain Bacteria; phylum Pseudomonadota; class Alphaproteobacteria; order Acetobacterales; family Acetobacteraceae; genus CAHJXG01. The sequence continues at coordinate 4,774 of CALMAB010000215.1, read as the reverse complement.
GATGCCGTTCGCGCCGGACTGCGCGACCATGGGAAGCTCGATCGGCAGCTCCAGGTTCGCCTGCAGGCTCACGGCCACCCCGTCCAGGGTGACGCTTTCCAGGCGGCGCAGGCGGCTCAGCCGCTGCCGGTCCCGCGCGAAGCTCGCCACCGCCCGGCGCGCGCCGGACAGGCTGGTGCTGTCCGGGTTCAGGATCACGGTGCCCACCACCCCGTCCACCACCGCCGTGACCCCGGTGCGCAGGCCCGACAGCAGCCCCGGCACGCCGAGCACGGAGGGGATGCCGAGCGCGCGGAGCAGGATCGCGGTGTGCCCGTCGGTTCCGCCCTCCTCCGTCGCGACGCCTGCGATCCGCGCGGGGTCGATCAGCGCGGCGTCGGACGGGCGCAGGCTTTCGGCGATCAGCACGGCGCCCTGCACCGCCCCGGCAAAGGAGCGGAACGGCGCGCGGGTCAGGTTGCGGACCAGCCGGCGCCCGATCTCCCGCACCTCCTCGGCCTGCCGCGCCGCGTGCCCCCCTGCTGCATGCTCATCGTCCGACGCGGCCGTGAGCGTGGCGGCGATGGCGTTCGCCTCCTCCATGACCGCGGTTTCGGCGGACACGAGCCGGTCCGCGATCCGGGTCCGCACCCCGCGGAGCAGCCGGGACGGGCCGAGCATCTGAAGATAAGCATCGAGCAGCGGCGCGATCTCGCCCTGGCTTTCCTCCGGCAGAACGGCGAGGCGGCTGCGCAGCTTCATCAGCTGCTTGCGCGATTGCAGCACCGCCGCGTCCAGACGGGCACCCTCCGCCTGGATGTCGGACGCGTGGATCTTGTGCCGGGTCACCTGGGGCGGCGCTTCCGTGGTGCGGAACACCGGGCCGATGGCCACGCCCGCGCAGGCGGCGATGCCGAACAAGCGCCGCTCCGGCAGCAGGCTGCATCCAAGCGGGGACGAGGGGCCGCCGTCAGTCCTGTTCATGGAACCCGGCTTCCACCAGGGCCGCCAGGGCATCGACCGCCTCCTTGGCGTCCCAGCCGTCGCCCTGCAGCTCGATCTGCGACCCCTTGCCGGCGCCCAGCATCATGAGGCCCATGATCGAGCGCGCGGACACCACCTGCCCGTCGCGCAGCACATCGACCGACGCGCCGTAACGCTCGGCCAGGGTCACGAACTTGGCGGCGGCCCGGGCATGGAGGCCGCGGGTGTTCGAGATGGTCACGGTCCGCGTGACCAGCGTGGGGCTGCTTGGCGGCGGCTCGCTCACCGGCCTACCCGCCGCAGGTGTTCGGCTTCTTGCACGTTTGCAGGACGTGCGACGCCGCGGCGATGTACTTGCGCCCGGCGGTCTGCGCGCAGTCGACGCACTCGCCCAGCGTTTGGCTCGACCGCACCTTGGCCAGCTTGACCAGCATGGGCAGGTTGACGCCCGAGATCACCTCGACCCCGTCGCGGCACATCATGGAGATCGCGAGGTTGCTCGGCGTCCCGCCATACATGTCGGTGAGCAGCACCACGCCGTCCCCCGTATCGACCTGCGCGATGCTTTGGCGGATGTTGGAGCGGCAACCCTCCATGTCGTCGTCGGGGCCGATGCAAACGGTCGCGACGTTTCGTTGGGTGCCCACGACATGCTCCATGGCCAGACGAAGCTCGTCGGCAAGACGCCCGTGGGTCACCAGCACAAGGCCGATCATCGCGTTGTTCTATACCTTCCTGATCGGGCTAGGCCCCGGCAGGTCCGGGATTGCCGGATCGCCTGCAGAACCGCCATCGACCGCATGGGGGGCCGTCGTCAATCCCTCTCGCTCCAGTTCACGATGCGTCACGGTCACGCGCCACTCCCTTTGCTCGGCCTGGCCCGATGGCGCAGGCAAATTGCGGGCCAACAGGTTCACGATGTGCACGGAACGGTGCCGCCCGCCGGTGCATCCCACGGCAATCGTGGCGTACTTCTTGCCTTCTTGCACGAAGCGCGGCAGGACGAGGGTCAGCAAAGCCTTGACGCCATTGATGAAGCCCGTGAAGTCCGGATCGGCTTCGATATAGGATGCAACCGCCTCATCCAAGCCCGTCCGTGGCCGCAGCACGGGATCGTAGTGCGGGTTGCGCAGGAACCGCGCGTCGAACACCATGTCGGCTTCGCGGGGCAGACCCGCCGGGAACGCGAAGGACACGAGCGACACCGCCATGCCCGGTTGCTGCACGCCGGTGGGCAGGCCGGGACGGAACCGCGTCTCGATCCGCTTGCGGAGCTCGGCCAAGGGAAGGTGGGAGGTGTCGATCACCAGGTCAGCCTGCTCGCGGAGCGGCCGGGTCAGCTCGGCCTCCTCCGCGATCCCATCGAGCACGCGGCCTTGCGGCGACAGCGGGTGCCGGCGCCGGGTTTCGGTGAACCGCCGGAGCAGCACGGTCTCGTCCGCCCAGGCATACACGAATTCGGGCTGCAGCTTCGGGTTCTGGCACAGCGTCGCGAGGGTTGAGAGGACCAGGTCGGGGTTGAAGCCCCGGCTGCGCGCGTCCAGCCCGATGGCCAGCGGGCGCTCGCTGCGAATAACAAGATCGGGAACCATGGTCAAAGGCGGGTTGTCCACCGCCTCGTATCCCAGGTCCTCCAGCGCGCGCAGGATCGAGGCCTTGCCGGCGCCCGACAGGCCGCTCACCAGCACGACGCGCAGCACCGTCACGCAAAGGCTCCGGCAACCTGGGACGCCCGCAGCAGGGCGCAATCCAGTGCCAAGGCGACCCGGATGGGCGCGGAAGAATCGGCCGGGTCGATGGACACGAGCGGCAGCGCCGTTTCCGCGTGCCGGGCGGGGCTGGGCATCCGCGGCGGCTTTGCCAGCCGCACGGCGAGCGCCAACCGGGCCTGCTTCACGAAGGGCCACCGCATGATGCCGAGGCCGCGCACCTCCATGAGGCCCGCCAAAGGGTCTGGCGCCCATGCCCAGCCGTCCTCGATGCAGACCTGGTCGTCCGCGACAAGCGCAAATCCTTGGTGGAGCAAGCGCAGCAAGAGATCAGATTTTCCTACGCCCGACGGCCCCAACAGCAACACGCCATGATCGTCGCGGGCGGCGCAGCTTCCGTGCATCTGCATGATGGGCGTTGTGTGGCCCGGATTGGGTCCGAATGGAAGCGTCTTGTCACATAGGTTGGGCGAGGCGCTTTCGCAAACCCCCGTGAAATTCAACCGCTGCACGTGGTGCGCGTCAGGCGTGCGGCAGGCGCACGATGAAGCGGGCGCCGAGGACCCGGCCCGCGTCGTCCACCCGGTTCTCCGCGGCGATGCGGCCCTTCAGGGCCTCCACGATCTGCCGGCTGATCGACAGGCCCAGGCCGGAATGCTGGCCGAACTGCTCGCCCACCGGGCGCTCGGAGTAGAAGCGGTCGAAGACGTGCTCGAGCTTCGCGGCGGGAATGCCCGGGCCTTCGTCGGACACGCTGATCTCGACGATGGCGCCGGTCGCCTGCGCCTGCAGGAAGATCCGGCCGTGCGGGGGGGAGAAGCTGCGGGCGTTGCCGATCAGGTTGCGCAGCACCTGGACCAGGTGGCCCTCCACCGCCTGCACCAGTAGCGGCGTGCCGGGCACGTCGAGCACGATCACCGGGTCCTGCTCCCCCCGCGTGGCGTCATGGATCTCGGCCAGCGTCGCCAGGATCGACCCGACATCGATTGGCTCCGTCTTGGTGCGCGACAGCTCGGCATCGACCCGGCTCGCGTCGCTGATGTCCGTGATCAGGCGGTCCAGGCGCACCACGTCTTCCGAGATGATGGTCAACAGGCGGCGCTGCCCGTCCGGGTTGTCGATGCGGCGCAGCGTCTCGATGGCGCTGCGGATGGAGCTGAGCGGGTTCTTGATCTCGTGCGCCACGTCGGCCGCGAAGCGTTCGGTCGCGTCCATCCGGCCCCACAGCGCGACCGCGCTTTCCGTCAGGGCATGGGCCAATTGCCCGACCTCGTCCGTGCGGTGCAGCAGCACCGAGGGGACGGTGCCCGAACGGCCGCGGCCTTCCCGCATCTCGTGCGCGGCGCCGGCCAGCCGCAGGATCGGGCGCGCGATGGTCAGCGACAAGTACCAGGACAGCGCCACCGTCAGCACCAGCGCCAAGGCGAACAGTCCCAGGATGCTCATCCGCACCGTCAGCAGGCTGTCGTCCACCTCCCGCGCTTCGCGGGTCAGCAGCACGATGCCGACCGTGCTGCGGTTGCGCAGCACCGGCTCCGCCACCGTCACCAGCAGCCGGTCGTCCCCGGTGCGCCGGATGTAGGGCGGCATCTCGCGCCCCGAGCTGGAGCCGGTCATCCGCAGCTCCTCCTTGACGTTCGGCTGCCAGTCGATGCCGGCGGCGTTCGGGCTGACCTCGACGTAGGGACCCTGCGCCTTGTGCGGCAGCCAGGACATCAGCCGGTCATACACGGCGCCCACCGTGTCGAGCGTCCGGCTGCGCACCGCGGCGGGCGGCAGCGGCTCCGTCACCACCGCGTCGCCGGCGCCTTCCCGCACCCGGCTGTCCGCGATGAGTTGGCCGTCCGGCGCGTAAAGCCGTGCCTGGGCGTTGGGCGTCGGTTCCGTCAGCCGCCGGAGCAGCGGCCTGGCCAGGTCGGGCTGCAGGGTCGGGGTGTCCGGGCTTTGCTCGCGCACCGCGCTTTCGCCGAGCGCCCCGGCGTAGATGCGCGCCTGTTCCCGCAGCGCCTGCAACTCGGCTTCCAGCAGCCCGTTCTGGTATTGGTCAAGGTAGAGCAGCGCCGCCACCACGCTCAGCACCCAGTTCATGTACAGCATGGAGG
>CALMAB010000214.1 GCA_937858325.1 uncultured Acetobacteraceae bacterium | reverse complement strand
GGCGCTGCGGGGCCGGGTTCCGGACCCGGATGGCTGGCTGGCGGGCCGCTACCGCCTGCCGCAGCCGCGGCTCGGCTTGGCGCTGCACGGGATCGTGTCGGCCTGCATGGACGTGTCGGACGGCCTGGTGCAGGACTTGGGCCACCTGTGCCGCGCAGCCGGGCTTGGCGCGGCCCTCGAGGCCGCGCTGGTGCCGCGCTCCCCGGCGGCGCGGGCGGCGGGGGATGCTTGGCTCACCACCTGCCTGACCGGCGGCGACGATTACGAGCTGTTGATGGCGGTGCCCCCGCAGCACGCCGACGCCCTGGTGGCCGCAGCGGCGGCCCAGGGCTGCGGGGCAACCCGGATCGGGCGGTTCGAGGCCGGCGACCAAGTGCGGGTCCTGGACGGGGCGGGCACCCCCATCAGCCTGGACCGGCCAGGCTGGAGCCACTTCTAGCCTATAGCCCCGGCCCGGTGGTGGCGCCGCTGCCGCCCGGCGTGGTCCTGCTGCTGCCCGGCACGCCGCCCGTGCTGAACTTGCCCACGTTGCCCAGCAGCTGCTGCAGGAACGACGCCTCGCTGCCCGGAGAAGGCGTGGCGCGGCTCACCACCGCCACGTCCATGCCGTCCTCCTGGTTCAGGCGCTTCACGTCGCGGAGCACGCCGGCCTGGTCAAACGTCAGCATCGTCACGTCCTGCGCCGTGATGCCCGGCAGCCGGCCGACCCGGGTGCGCGTGGTCTCGCTGATGTAGATCCAGGTGTTGTCGTCGAAGGTGCCCTTCGCAGTCGGCGAGCCGAGCAGGGAGGTGGCGTCGGCCCGGGTCGATGTCCCCGGCACCAGCTCCTTGAGGGTATCGGCATCGACACGGTTGCCGCGCAATTGGTGCGGCGCGTCGATGGCGCTGCAAGCGGACAAGCCCAACAGGAACATGGCGGGAAGCAAGCGCAATCGCGGGTCCAGTTTGATCCAGGGATGGAGCCGACGGTTCCAGGGCCTGCGTCGCCCGGCCCGCATTGATCGGCCCCAGCAGAAAACCTATTTGGACGGTGGGTGTCATGCCCGCCGGGTTGTGTCAACCGGGCGGCGCCGGACCGGACACACGGCGGATGGGGATCGGATGGCACTCTTGGGTCTGCTCGGGCGTAAGCGGCATGAGCGCGCCGGGTTCGAGCTTTACACCGCCGCCGTGGGAGCCGCCCGCGATCCCTACATTTTCGAAACGCTTGGCGTGCCGGACACGCTGGACGGGCGATTCGACGTCATCGGGCTTTACGTGTTCCTCCTGGTGCACCGGCTGCACGCCGCTTCCAAGGAAGGGCAGGAACTGGCGCAGGCCGTGTTCGACGCGATGTTCTCCGACATGGACATCAACCTGCGGGAAATCGGCGTCGGCGACATGTCGGTCGGCAAGCGGGTGCGCGCGATGTGGGAAGCGTTCAACGGTCGCTCCGCCGCCTATGCCGCGGCGCTCGACAGCGGCGACGTGATGGGGCTGGCGGGCGCGATATCCCGCAACGTGTGGCGCGGCCAGGCGCCCCCGCCGGAGTCCGCGCACGCCTTGGCGGCTTTGGCGCTGGAGCAGTCCAAGCACCTGGCGGAGCAGCCGGTCGAGGTGCTGCTGGCAGGCCGGGTCAGCTTCCGGCCGGCGCGGGCCACGGAATGACCCCGGAACTGCACCGCCCGGAACTGCACCGGCCGTTCGCGCTGGACCGCATCGGGCCGCGCGGCATGACCGTGAACATAGAGGCGAAGCCGGAGGAGCTGCCGGCGGTCGCGGTCCGGCTGCGCATCCTGGCGCTGGAACGCCTGCACTGCGCGTTCAAGCTGCGCCGTGTCGGCACGTCCACGGTGGAAGCGGAGGGCGCGCTGCGCGCCCGAGTGACCGAAACCTGCGTCGTCTCGCTCGATCCGTTTTCCCACGACGTGGAAGAGTCCTTCACCGTCCAATTCGTGCCGGCCGGCACCGAGGACGACAACCCGGACCCGGAGGCGGTGGACCAAATCCCTTACACGGGCGGCGCGGCGGACCTCGGGGAGGCGGCGGTGGAGCAGCTTGCCCTGGCGCTCGACCCGTTTCCGCGCAAGCCTGGCGCCGTGCTGCCGGCCGAGGCGACGGAGGAAGCGCCCAACCCGTTCGCCGCGCTGCTCGCGCGCAGGGCGCAGGATTGAGGCCGTCGCTTGCAGCCCGGGTGTGGCTCTGCTAGACCGCGCGGCTCGTCGTTCTTGTTATTGATTTTGTGTCCCGGCGCGTCGCTTTCTTGTTGCGCGCCTTTTAGCCCGGAGGGGCGTTGTTCCATGGCTGTTCCCAAGAAGAAGACGTCCCCATCCCGCCGCGGAATGCGCCGCAGCCACGATGCGCTGCGGGTTGAGTCCCACGCCGAGTGCTCCAACTGCGGCGAGCTGAAGCGGCCGCACCACCTTTGCAGCCATTGCGGCCATTACGACGGCCGCGAAGTGGTGGCCGCCGGCAAAGCGCTCAAAGGGGCCGTTCGCGCCTGAGGGCGCCAGGCGTGCCGCCGGGCTGGGGCGCCCAGCGATGATCGAGCCGTTCAACCTTGCGATCGACGCCATGGGCGGCGACCACGCGCCCGATACGGTGCTGGACGGCATCGCGATTGCGGCCGAACGTCACCCGGCAGCCCGCTTCCTGCTGGTGGGCGACGAGGCAAGGCTCGGCCCCCTGGTGGCGTCGCGCAAGCGCGTGCAAGCGTCCTGCACGATCCGCCATGCGCCCGATGCCATTTCCAGCGAAATGAAGCCGACCGCGGCCCTGCGGGTGCGCGCGTCTTCCATGCGGGTCGCCATCGACGCGGTGGCGTGCGGCGAAGCGTCGGGCGTGGTCTCCGCCGGCAACACCGGGGCGCTGCTGGCGCTGGCCAAGATCGTGATCAAGGCCCTGCCCGGCATCGACCGCCCGGCGATGGCGGCCATCGGGCCTTCGGCGCGGGGCGACGTGGTGATGCTCGACCTCGGCGCCAACGTGCAGTGCGACGCGCGCAACCTCGTCGAGTTCGCGGTCATGGGCGACGTGTTCGCCCGCACCGTGCTGGGCCTCCCGGCACCCACCATCGGCCTGCTGAACGTGGGGTCCGAGGAGCTGAAGGGTGACGACCGGGTGCGCCAAGCGGCCGAGATCCTGCGTGCCAGCCACATGGCCCCGCAGTTCCACGGCTTCGTGGAAGGGCACGACATCGCTGCCGGGACCACGGACGTGATCGTGACCGACGGCTTCACCGGCAACGTGGCGCTGAAGACGGGGGAGGGCGCGCTCAAGCTGGTGGGCGACCTGTTGAAGCAGATCTTCCGCAGCAGCCTGGCGGCTCGGTTTGCCTACTTGCTCGCCCGGCCCGGGCTGGACCGCATGCGGCTGTGGCTCGACCCGCGGCGCTACAACGGCGCGGTCATGCTGGGGCTGAACGGCGTCGTGGTGAAGTCGCACGGCGGGGCCGACGCGGAGGGCTTTGCCCACGCGCTCGACGTGGCGATGGACATGGTGGTGCACCGCTTCAACGAGCAAATCCGCGACGGCCTGGGACGGATCGAGGCGATGAAGGCGGACAAGGGCGGCCCGCAACTCCTGGCGGCCGTTTAAGCGTGGTGGCGCGGCGCAGCGTGATCGCGGGGGTGGGCGGCTACCTGCCGAAGCGCATCGTCACCAACGACGAGCTGTCCCGCACCATCGACACCACGGACGAGTGGATCGAGGAGCGCACCGGCATCAAACAGCGCCACATCGCCGGGCCGACCGAGACCTGCGCGTTCATGGGCGCGCGGGCGGCGGCGGCGGCGCTGGCCCATGCCGGCTGCGGGACGGAGGACGTGGATGCGGTGATCCTGGCGACCGCGACGCCGGACCAGGCGTTCCCCGCCTCGGCGCTCCGGGTGCAGGCGGAGCTGGGCATCACCCGCGGCTTCGGCTTCGACGTGTCGGCGGCGTGCAGCGGGTTCATCTACGCGCTGGCGATGGCCGATGCCATGGTCCGCACCGGGCAAGCCGCGGGCGTGCTGGTGATCGGCAGCGAGGTGTATTCCCGCATCATGAACTGGGCGGACCGCGGCACCTGCGTGCTGTTCGGCGACGGCGCCGGGGCGGCCTTCGTGCGGCCCGGCACGGAGCGGGACGGGGCGCGCGGCATCCTGTCCACCCACCTCCACGCGCAGGGCACGCTGGGCGACCTGCTGTATGTGGATGGCGCAGTCGGGCGTGCGGACCGGTCGGGCTACCTGGTGATGAACGGGCGGGAGGTGTTCCGCCACGCCGTCACCAAGCTCGCCGCCGTGGTGGACGAGGCGCTGGCGGCGAACGGCCTGGGCCACGCGGACATCGACTGGCTGGTGCCGCACCAGGCAAACCGCCGCATCATCGACGCGATGGGCCGCAAGCTCGACCTGCCGTCCGAGCAGGTAGTGGTCACGGTGGACCGCCACGCCAACACCTCCGCCGCGTCGGTCCCCTTGGCGCTGGCGGAGGCGTGCGGCGACGGGCGGATCAAGCGGGGCGACCTGGTGGTCATGGAAGCCCTGGGCGGCGGCATGACCTGGGGGTCGGCCCTCGTCCGTTTTTGAGGCGTGGACGCAACAGGCCGGACGAAAATTGTTTAAGGTCAGCATGTTCGCTTGACGCCTGCGCAGGCGATTCATAGCCTGCCGCAATGAACACGGTGACGCGGGCGCAGCTGGCCGAAACGATCTACGCGCAGGTCGGGTTGTCGCGCAACGATTCGGCAGACCTGCTCGAAACGGTGTTGGAGCGAATGTCGCGGGCGTTGGAGGCCGGCGACTCCGTGAAGATCAGCGGGTTCGGGACGTTCTCGGTCCGGCAGAAGGGCCGTCGCATCGGCCGCAACCCGAAGACGGGCGTTGAGGTGCCGATCCTGCCGCGCCGCGTGCTGACGTTCCGGCCCAGCCAGGTGTTGAAGGCGCACGTGAACGGCGCGGCCATCCCGGCGAGCGACGACGTATGAGCGGCTCCGACGACCTGCCGCCGGACGAGGGGGCGCCAGACGAGGCCGTCCTGGCCGTCCCGGGCGATGCCGGCGTGGGTGAAGCGGGCACGGACGACAGCCGGCCGCGGGCCAAGAAGGCGCCCAACGCATTCCGCACGATCAGCGAAGTGGCGGACGAACTTCACATCCCGCAGCACGTCCTCCGGTTCTGGGAGACCAAGTTCCCGCAGATCAAGCCGCTCAAGCGCGGCGGCGGGCGGCGCTACTACCGTCCCGACGACATCCTGCTGCTGCGCCGCATCTCCGATTTGCTGTATATCCAGGGCTACACGATCAAAGGCGTGCAGCGCCTGCTAAGGGAAGGTGGGGGGCAATTGTCAGACAACATTCCGCCGGCGACCGCGGCCGAGCGCGCCGCCGCCGAGGCAGAACGGGCC
>CALMAB010000213.1 GCA_937858325.1 uncultured Acetobacteraceae bacterium | reverse complement strand
GCCGCGGCCCCGCGCCACGGCCCGGCCCAGGCCGATGGCGGTGCCGGAAGGGGCGTCCACCTTTTGCCGGTGGTGCATCTCGACGATCTCCGCGTCGTACTCTTCGGCCGGCAGGGCGGCGGCGATCTGCTCGGCGAGGGCCAGCACCAGGTTCACGCCGGGCGCGAAGTTGGCGGCATAGACCACGGGAATGCTGGCCGCGGCCTCCGCCCCAGCGGCCTCGTCGGCGGCCGACAGGCCGGACGTGCCCAGCACCCATGCGGTGCCCGCCCGCGCCATGGCGGCGGCGTGCGGCTGCGCCGCCGACGCGTGGGTGAAGTCGATCACCGCGTCCGATTGCGCGGCGAGCGCAGCCACGTCCGGCAGCACGGGAACGTTTGGGGGAGGCGTCCGGCCTGACCCCGGCCGCAACGTGCCGCCGGCGACCCCGTGCCCGGCCGCGGTGATTTCCGAAACCAGCAGCAGGCCCATCCGCCCGCCGACGCCCGCCACTCCGATACGCATGTCATGGCTTCCGATCAGGTGCTTGGCCGAGGGCTACGCGACGCTCTGCAGCGCCAGGCTCTGATAGACCGCGGTTTCGAATTCGACAAAGCCGGCGACCGAGGTGGGGTCGGCGAACGGGAGGATCTGCGTCGCCCAGAACCCGCCGACGCCGTTCTGACGGTCGATCCAGAAGAACAGGTTGGCGAGGCCGGCCCAGGCGAGCGCGCCCGCGGGACGGCCGCTCGGCGCTGCCACGTCGTTGACCATGAACGTCAGGCTCCACGATTTGGGCTGCCCCGGAAAGAACTCCGCATCGTTGGACAGCGACGGCATGACGCCGGGCAAGCCCTTGATCTTCATGTCGCCCAGGCCGTTCTTTTCAGCCATCAGGACGGTGTCCCGCTTCAGCACCCGGCCGCCTTCGCCGGCGCCGTCGTTCAGCCACATGCGGATGAAGCGGCAATAGTCGCCCACCGTCGAGTAAAGCCCGTGGCCGCCCATGTGGACCTCCGGCGCCTGCGGCAGCTCGAAGTCATGAAGCGGCGTCAGGCTGCCGTCGGCCTCGCGCTGGTGGGTGCGCGCCAAGCGGGACCGCATGGAGGGCGTCATGGTGAAGGCCGTGTCCGCCATGCCGAGAGGGGCGAAGATCCGCTCCTGCATGACCTCGCCCAGCCGCTTGCCGGCGACGCCTTCCACCACCTGGCCTGCCCAGTCGATGTTGGAGCCGTACTCCCAGGCGTCGCCGGGATCGAACAGCAACGGCGTGTGGAGCGCCGCCTTGGATGCGGTGCCGATGGCGGGCTGGCCGTGTTCCTGCGCCAAGCGGAGGTAATGCTCGTTGAAGATGTCGTAGCCCAGCCCGGCGGTGTGCAGCAGCAGCATCCGGGTGGTGATGTCGCGCCTGGGCGCGCGGAGCTTCGGCTTGCCGGCATCATCGAACCCTTCCAGCACCTGCAGCGTGCCGATGTCCGGCGCGTAGGTCTTGGCGGGCGCGTCGAGATCGACCTTGCCCTCCTCGACCAATTGCAGCACGGCAGTGCCGGTGATCGCCTTCGTGGTGGACCAGATCGCGAAAACGCTGTCGGTCGTCATGTCGGCATCGCCGCCGAGCACGCGCTTGCCGGCGGCGCCCTCGTAGATGGTGCCGCTCCGGTCGGTGGCCATCGCCACCACGCCGGGAACCCGTGGGTCCCCGGACACCACCTGCCGCAGGATCGCGTCGCCCGACGCCTTGGTGTTCGTGCTCATGGCCGTCCTCCCGTTCGTGGCTGCCGGACCGCCGTGCTTCCAGAACGGCTCGAGGGACGGCCCGAGGTGCAGTCAGGCTGTGTAGCCCCATCTTCGGGTGGCGGGAAGCACGCGCGGCGTTCCGCCGGCGGCAGCCGCTAATGCCGCCGGAGGGTGCGATACAGCGCCGCGTACTCGGCAGCGGGACGGGTCCATCCGTAGTCGCCGCGCATGGCGTTGCGCTGCATCCGGGTCCAATGCTTCGGCTGCCGCCAAAGCCGGGCCGTGCGGGCGATGGCGTGTTCCAGCCCGGCAACCGTCACCGGGGCGAACTGGACGCCCGTCGCCACCTCGGCGGCCTGCGCCGCCGGGCTCGCATCGATCACCGTGTCCACCAGCCCGCCCACGTGCGCGACAACCGGCACGGCGCCGTATCGCAAGGCGCAAAGCTGGGTCAGGCCGCACGGCTCGAACCGGGACGGCACCAGCAAGGCGTCGGCGCCGCCCTGGATCAGGTGGGCGAGGCTTTCGTCGAACCCGGCCAGCAGGCCGATCCGGCCCGGGTGGGCGCTGGCCGCGGCGGCAAGCCCGTTTTGCAGCACGGGATCGCCGGACCCCAGCACGGCAAGCTGCGCGCCGTGGCCCAGCAGCGCCGGCAAGGCGTCCAGCAGCAGGTCCATGCCCTTCTGCCGGGTCAGCCGGCTGACCACGCCGAACAGCAGGGCGTCCGGGTCGGGCGCGAGGCCCAGGCGCGCCTGCAAGGCGGCCTTGTTGCAGGGCCTGCGCCGCAGGCGGTGCGCGCCGAACTCGGCGGCCAAGTGCGCGTCGGCGCCCGGGTCCCAAACCGTCGTGTCGATGCCGTTCAGGATGCCCCACAGCGCGCCCGACCGGGTGCGCAGCAGGCCGTCCAGGCCCATGCCGCCTTCCGGCGTGCAGATCTCGGCGGCATAGGTCGGGGACACCGTCGTGATCGCATCGGCCAGCCGCAGCCCGGCCTTGAGAAAGCCGATGCCGCCGTAATACTCGACGCCGTTCACGTCGAAGGACTCCGGCGGCAAGCCGAGCGCGCCGAGCAGCCCCGCGGGGAAGCGGCCCTGGAATGCCAGGTTGTGGATCGTCATCACCGTCGCGGGCCGCGCCGTGCCGGCGTAGTGCAGGTAGGCCGGCGCCAGCCCCGCCAGCCAGTCGTGCCCGTGCACCACGTCCGGCACGAAGGACCTTGCGGCGCCAAACGCAATGGCCGCCGCCACCTGCGCGAGCGCCGCGAAGCGCTGCGGGTTGTCGGGAAAATCCGTGCCGTCGGGCTGGCCATACGGCGTGCCTGGCCGGTCATACAGATGCGGCGCGTCAATGCAAAACAGGTGCAGCCCGGCTGCCTTGCCGTCCAGCACGCGGGCTGGCCCGCCGAACAGGTCGGGGACGCTGTGCACGGCCGCGGCGCCCTGCAAGGCGGCCATCACGTTGGGATAGCCCGGCAGGAGCGACCGGACCTCGACTCCTTGTGCCGCCAGCGCCGCCGGGAGCGCGCCGGCTACGTCCGCAAGGCCGCCGGTCTTGACCAGAGGGGAAACCTCGGACGTGACCGACAGGACGCGGAGCGGCAGCGTCACCCTTGCGGCTTGTTGGCCAACTGCAGCTTGTCGATCATCGGCTGGGTGATCAGGCACACGCCCCGGCTGGTGCGGCGGAAGCGGGCGGCGTCCTGGTCCGGGTCCTCGCCGACCACCAGGCCCTCGGGGATGCGCACGCCACGGTCGATGACGACGTTGCGCAGCCGCGCGGACCGGCCCACCCAGGCATAGGGAAGGATCACCGCCCCTTCGATCTTGGAAAAGGAGTGGGCGTGCACGCCGGTGAACAGCAGCGAACGGTGGACGTCGCTGCCGGACACGATGCAGCCGCCGGACACGAGGGAGCTGATCGCCTGGCCTCGCCGTCCCTTCTCGTCGTGCACGAACTTGGCCGGGGGCGTGATCTCGCCGTAGGTCCAGATCGGCCATTCCTGGTCGTAAAGGTCAAGGCCCGGCACGAAGTCGGTGAGGTCGATGTTGGCTTCCCAGTAGGCGTCCACGGTGCCGGCGTCGCGCCAATATGCCTCCGCCTCCGAGGAGGCGCGCACGCAGGACCGCGCGAAGCGGTGCGCCACCGCCTTGCCGCCCTTGACGATGTCAGGGACGATGTCCTTGCCGAAATCGTGGTTGCTGTTGGGGTTCTCGGCGTCGCGGCGGAGATGGTCCAGCAGGAACCGGGTTTCGAACACGTAGATGCCCATGCTGGCCAGCGCGTGGTCGGGGTCGCCGGGGATGCCGGGCGGGTCGGCGGGCTTTTCCAGAAACGAGGTGATCCGGTCCTCGGTGTCCACGTGCATGACGCCGAACGCGGTCGCCTCCATCCGCGGCACCTCGATGCAGCCCACCGTCACGTCGGCGCCCTGCTCGACGTGCTGCTGCAGCATCGGCTCGTAGTCCATCTTGTAAACGTGGTCGCCGGCCAGGATGACCATGAAGCGCGGCGCGTAGCTCTCGATGATGTCGGTGTTCTGATACACGGCGTCGGCAGTGCCCGAGTACCAGCCGGTCTCGGTCACGCGCTGGCTGGCGGGCAGGATGTCGAAGCTCTCGTTGCGCTCCGGGCGGAAGAAGTTCCAGCCGCGCTGCAGGTGGCGGATCAGGCTGTGCGCCTTGTACTGCGTGGCGACCCCGATGCGGCGGATGCCCGAGTTGAGCGCGTTGGACAGCGCGAAGTCGATGATCCGGCTCTTGCCGCCGAAGTACACGGCGGGCTTGGCACGGATGTCGGTCAGCTCCATCAGCCGGCTGCCGCGCCCGCCGGCGAGCACGTAGGCCATGGCGGAGCGGGCGAGGGGCGCGTTCACCCCGGGGCTGGTGCGGATCATGCCTCGGGCCTCCCCGATGCCGGCCGCGACCCTTGTCCTGCCAGGGGCATGGCGTTCCAGATTTCGGTGGCGTACTCGGTGATGGTGCGGTCCGACGAGAACCAGGCGACGCTTGCGGTGTTGAGGATGCTCGCGCGCCACCACGCGGCCGGGTTGGTCCAAAGCTGTTTGACCGCCACTTGCTCGTCCAAGTAGCTTTGGAAATCGGCTGCGATCATGAACGTGTCCCTTTCCAGCAAGTTGTGCACCAGCTCCTGGTAGCGGCTGGGTTCGTTGGGAGAGAACACGCCCGAGCGTATGGCGTCCAGCGCCTGCTGCAGCGCCGGGCAGGCGGCCACGTCGTCGTAGGCCGCGAGGCTTCGCTGCTTTCGGGCCAGCACCTGGTCGGCGGTCATGCCGAAGATGAAGATGTTGTCCGGCCCGACGTGGTCGCGCAGCTCGACGTTGGCGCCGTCCAGCGTGCCGATGGTGAGCGCGCCGTTCAGGGCAAGCTTCATATTGCCGGTGCCGGACGCTTCCATGCCCGCCGTGGAGATCTGCTCCGACAGGTCGGCGGCGGGGATGATGGCCTCCGCGAGGCTCACGTTGTAGTTGGGCAGGAACACCACCTTGAGCTGCCCATCGACCGAGGGGTCGGAGTTGATGACCTGCGCCACGTCGCAGGCCAGGCGGACCACCTGCTTCGCCACGCGGTAGCCCGGCGCCGCCTTGCCGGCGAAGATCTTGACCCGCGGCACCCAGTCGCGCGTCGGCTGCGCCCGGATCGAATCATACAGCGCCACGGCGTGCAGGATGTTCAGCAGCTGGCGCTTGTACTCGTGGATGCGCTTGACCTGCACGTCGAACATCGCGCCGGGGTTGACCGCGGTGCCGGTGCGGTCGGCGATGATCCGGGCCAGCGCCTCCTTGCGGCCGAGCCGCTGCCGGGCGAACGCGGCCTGGAAGCCGGGGTCGTCCGCATGGGCGCGGAGGTCCGCGAGCGCCGTGGCGTCCTCCAGCACGCGCGGCCCGAGCGTGTCCACCAGCAGCTTCGTCAGCCCCGGGTTGGCGCGGTGCAGCCAGCGGCGGAAGGTGACGCCGTTGGTCTTGTTGTTGATGCGGCCGCCGTAGTGCGCGTGGAGGTCGCGGAACACCGTTTGCTGCATCAGGCCGGTGTGCAGGGCCGACACGCCGTTGATCGAGTGCGATCCCAGGAACGCCAGGTGCCCCATCCGCACCCGCCGCCCGTGCCGCTCGTCGATGACCGACAGCGTGCTGAGCAGCGCGTCGTCCACCGGGCCGTGCGCGTTGACGTGCTCCAGGTGGCGCGCGTTCAGCAGGTAGATGATCTGCATGTGCCGCGGCAGCAGCCGCTCCATCAGCGAAACCGGCCAGGTTTCCAGGGCCTCCGGCAGCAGGGTGTGGTTGGTGTAGGCGAAGGTCGCGACGGTGGTGGCCCAGGCGGCGCCCCATTCCACGCCGTGCCCATCGACCAGGAGGCGCATCATCTCGGCCACCGCGATGGCCGGGTGGGTGTCGTTGAGCTGGATCGCCGCCTTGTCCGACAGGTTGGACAGGGTGCCAAACTGGTCCAGGTGCCGGCGCAGCAGGTCCTGCAGGGATGCGGAGGCGAAGAAGAACTCCTGGCGCAGCCGCAATTCCTGCCCGGACTCGCTCTCGTCGCCGGGATACAGCACGCGGGACACCGCCTCCACCCGCACCCGGTCGCGCAGCGCGCCCACGTGGTCGCCGCGGTTGAAGTCGTCGAGCTGCATCGGCGTCGTGGCCTGCGCCGACCAAAGCCGGAGCGTGTTGGCGTGGTGCGCCGCGGCTACGCCGCCGTTCAGGGTAGAGCCGCCCGGGGTGGGACCGCCCACCACCGGCATGTCGTAGGCGACGGCCGACAGCGTCTCCGCCGGGTGCCAGACATAGGCCGTGCCGCCCGGGCCGTCCTGCCGGGCCACGGTGCCGCCGAAGCCGATGGGGTAGGCGATCTCCGACCGCTCGAACTCCCAGGGGTTGCCGAGCGACAGCCAGTCCTCCGGCAGTTCTTGCTGGATGCCATCGACGATGACCTGGCGGAACAGCCCGTGCTCGTAGCGGATGCCGTAGCCGTAGGCGGGGATGCCGAGCGTCGCCATGCTTTCCATGAAGCAGGCGGCGAGGCGCCCCAGCCCGCCGTTGCCGAGGGCTGCGTCCGGCTCCTGCTCCCGCAGGCGTTCGAGGTCCACGCCCTCCGCCGCCAGGGCCGCCCGCACCTCTTCCAGCAGGCCCAGGTTGCCGATGGCGTCGAACAGCAGCCGGCCGATCAGGAATTCGAGAGACAGGTAATAGACCCGCTTGGCGCCGCTTTCACGGGTGCGCCGGGTGCTGTCGAACCAGCAGTCCAGCACGCTGTCCCGCACCGCCAGCGCGGTGGCGACGAACCAGTCGCGCTCGCTGGCCAGGGCGGGCGCCTTGCCGACCTGGTAGGTGAGCCGGGCGACGATCCTGGCCCGCAGCCGGTCGGCGGGCGAGGCGTCGTCGGCGAGGTCGGAGTCCGGTATCGCTATGTCCATGTGCGTGTTTCCTGTCCAGCGGCTGGCCGTGGCTGCCTGGTCTTCGTCCAGCGTGTGAGAACCGTCCCTATGCCATGCGCGACGGCATCTCGACGTCGCCATGGGCCGGCCCCGTCCATTCCCGCCAGAGCAGGATCAGCGCCGCCATGATGGCGGGGCCGACGAACAGGCCGAGCAGCCCGAACGCTTCCACCCCGCCCAGGATGCCGAGCAGCACCCAGATGAAGGGCAGGCGGGTGGAGCCGCCGATCAGCGCCGGGCGGATCGCGTGGTCGGCGACGAAGATGACGGCGGCCCGCGCGGCGAGCAGCACCACAGCCGCCACCACCGTGACCGTCGCGAGCACCAGCAGCGCCGCCAGCGTGAGCACCACCATCGAGCCGAGCGGCACTGTGGCCGCCACCGCGGTCAGCGCGCCCAGCAGCACCGGATGCGGCGCCCCGGCCAGCCAATACCCGACGCCGAGGACGGCGCCGATGCCCAGGCCCACCAGCACCAGGCCGTCCACCGTGCCGTGGACGGAGGCGATGACCTGCTGCCCCACCCGTTCCCCGTTCGGGCCGAGGAGACGGCGGCTGGCGGTGCGCATCTGCGCGACCAGGCCGGCGCCGTCGCGGAACAGGAAGAACAAGGTGGCGAGGGTGAAGCCGAACTGCACGCCGCGGTGGGCGAGCTGCGCGCCGAATTCGCGGCTGGCCAGCATGACCCGCTCCCGGCCGACCCGGCCCAGCAAGGCCTGGGCGTTCGCCGGGTCACGCAGGTTCGCGTCCCACCAGGCGGTCGCCTGCGCCCCGCCCAGCGGCAGGCGCGCGAGCCAGTCGGGCGGCGCCATGCCGTGGGCGCGCACGTCCATGACCATATCCGCAAGGTGACGCGCCTCATGGCTGAGCTGCACCACCGCGAGCACCAGTGGGATCACGAACACGAGGGTGATGCCAGTGGTGAACAGCAGCGGCAGCAGCACGTTGTGCCGCCCGGCGCCGAACCGCCGCCGCGTGAGCTGGTACAGCGGCCAGGTGGCGATGGCCAGGATCGCCGCCCAAACCAGGGCGCGCAGGAAGTCCTGCAGCACGTACAGCCCCAGCGCCGCGAGCGCGACCGCGAGCGCCACCCGCGCGACCTGCTGGCCGTCCTGGGTCCGTTCAGCCTGGTGCGGGGTCTGCATGTCCATGGCGGGCGTCCTGCTTGCGGCGGCTCGCGCCGCGTCCGGGAGGCTTATAGCGCGGCTTGCCGGGTTTGGCACCGCCTTGCGAACCGCGGCCGGGCGGGCCACGCTGCCGGAACCGGAGGAGAGGGCAAGGCATGGACGAGGCGGCAGTTACGGATTGGAAGGAAAACGGGGTGCGGGTGATCCCGGGCGACAGCCTGGACCGCAACACGCCGCAAACGCCGGGCATGGACCGGGCCGCCGCGATCAACTTCGCCCGGGCCGGCGCGCAGAAGCTGTGGGCCGGCACGGTGCACATCCACCCCGACGCCAAGACCGGCGCGCACCACCACGGCGCGCTGGAAAGCGTGATCTACGTCCTGCGCGGCCGGGCGCGGATGCGCTGGGGCAACGCCTTGGAGTTCGTGGCGGAGGCCGGGCCGGGCGACTTCATCTTCGTGCCACCCTTTGTGCCGCACCAGGAGATCAACGCGAGCGCCACGGAAACCCTGGAATGCGTGCTGGTGCGGAGCGACAACGAGGCCGTGGTGGTGAACCTGGACATCGCGGGGGTGGAGCGGCCGGAAACGGTGGCTTGGGTGGACCCGATCCATCGGGAGAAGGGGGCGGGTTGAGGCCCAGGCCTCTCGGTTCTCGTGCCCGTTCGAGGTTATGCCAATCGTTCCCTCGTTATTGGGAGGAGCACAGCGGCGCGGCAATCCAGGGGCCGCCAGGCGCCGCGCTGGCGGTTCCTGGACTGTCACGCCGCCAGAGCGGCTCGCAATGACGAAAAGGGGCGAGGCCAGGAGCCGTTGGTGTTGCTTGGTCACGCAGTCCCGCATGGTCGTTTCGTGACCCGGCGTCCTCGGACTGGCTCCTAGCAAGGCCGCAGGCGACCCAGCACGCGGGCAAACCACCCCTGCTTCGCCCGCTGCTCAAGCCTTGATCCGCCTGTTGCCTGTGCAAGCAACAATCGAACCTCGTCGGCTCGGGCAGCGGCTGCCTCGTCGAGCACTTCGTTGCGGTCATAGGCATGGAACAAGCTTTTGTCTCGTTGTGTGGAGTCCCGGTAGCCGCGCGCCAGCTTCGCTTCCCACTGCGCATAGGACCGCACAAAGTAATGATTGATCTTCCAATTAGATAGATCAATGTTTCTTGTTCTTCCTGGTGTATTCCAGAGAAATGGTTGGCCACTCGGTCGCCTTACTGGCCCCTTGACATCAAAATGATGCGGGTTGAGGACCCCAATGGCTAGTTCTGGGCGGACCATACATTTGGTATGATTGTTTTCCGCAAACGTTTCATTTGATCGGCGCGTGAACGCTTCAATCGTCAGGCCTGTGGGAGTTTCGATGTGCCCATTGGAGCCAAAGCAGGCCCAATTGAACGCAATTTCAGCATGGAAGAAGTGCTTTGAAAGCAGCGATTCGATTTGGAGGCCGTCGGCATTACTGAGATACTCATCGCTATCGATAACCAGTATCCATTCAAACTCGCGTTGGAATTGCCGAAAGCAGTGCTCGTAGGCTTCGTTCTGTGCTGCCTTCCCTGTTGCTTGGCCCCAAGGAATGATCCTGACATCCGCCACCGCATTCATCGCCCGTGCGTTTACAACCGTCGCATCATCCGATCCGTTATCGTAGATTAAGAATGCATTTATGCCGAGCACCGAATGGTAGGCGATCCATTCCTGGATGTCGTGCTCGGCATTTCGCACAAACAAGCAAGCGGCAACTCCCGGCATTTGGCCCTCAATGATCCGATGACAGCTTTTTCAGGATAAGTTTCAATAAACAGATGCTCTGTGTTTTAACGCCGAAGCCGGGCCGCGCGGCTTCATCTCCGTGCCAGCCTACGTGCCGCACCAGGAGATCAACGCGAGCGCCACGGAAACGCTGGAATGTGTACTGGTACGCAACCATAACGAGGCGGTGGTGAGTCTGGACATTGCGGGAATGGGACGGCCAGAGACGGTGTCTTGGAAGGACTCGATTCACCGATTGGGATGGAAATTTTGCGATGTAGCACAAGTTTAACGCCGCTGGATGTTCACGATGGTTTCGCCGTGAACCACAAGAAACCCGGCCATTTGTAACCGAATTAGTTTCTCCGGAACGAAAATAGGACTACTCTCAATATCAAATGGATAGGCTGATGTTGACTGAATCCGGTAATCAGATGACCCACCGTCTGGGATCAAACTATAATCGTCGATGACCTGATGATCCGCACAATCTTGTATCTCTCTGATTAGAATATCCGCCTTGCTAAATATTTTTGCATAGTGCCGCAACGTTTGCGGGCTACCTACGGCGAATAGGTCGCAGACGTCGTTGGTGTGGTGGCGATGTTGCTCCAAGAATTCTCGCGTGCGAGCCTCAAAATCGTCTCGCAACCGATAAGTGTTAAAGAAACGGTCACATTCTGTGCAGCCGCCGCCGCCGCCAGGATGAACATGTGATGCGGGAGGAACAGGAGAGGGTGCAAATAGGACCTTCATCTCAGAGTGAGCGGCCACGTAATCGATTTCGTTCAGAGTTAAATTGTGCGGCACTGCATCGAAGCGCATCCGGATAACAACATCAGACTTAACGTCTTCGGTCTTTTCAAAGCTATCACGAATAGCATCAGCGCGACTTATGCTGTAGAGTTGCGAAAGGATTTTAATCTTACTGGCCTGTATTTTTGAAAGCAATACAGATGGAAAATCTTCGAATTTTGAAAAAAGTTCTGGAGACAAGCTTTCAATCGCAAAAGCTGTAGGACGTAAGTAGTTAATCAAATCCTGTATTGCATGATAGTACCCGGACGTAATTTGGCCTTCAACATATTTTCCATCGATAAGTTGTACAAGTCCCTGGTCCGCCCAACAATGAAAGTACGTGGAAAGATTATACTTGTTTCGGATCATGGAAAAATACTGATCCCAGGCTGCAACATGTTCAAGGAACACCCTAGGATGTCCAGAAAAGCAGATTGCAACGTTCTTCATGGCAAACTGAAAATCCGCACGACGTTCTCTCAAGTTGGCGTGCTGGCTACGGCTCGCCGTGCCATAGACACATCAATAAGACGCAGGAACTGCCAAATCACGGGTCCATGCTCGACGGCGAAGTTGAAGAACGACGGCTGACCCGGCCCGACGTCCACCAACAGCGCGGCATTCGGATCGTCCTCGACGAGGGCCGCTTCCACGAACGCCAGTTCGGTCGGCGCTTCCATGTACTTCGGCGAGTCGTAGATGTGCAGGTCGGCGCGGTGCGTCAGGTTCCAGCGGCTTGTGAGCACAAGGCCGGGCTTGTTGCAGACCCAACGATACTTGGACAGGCTGGCGCCCCAGATCGATAAAAAGCAGTCCGCCTGTCCGCACCATGCAAGGCTTGTCCGGATCGGCGCGCCCAGCGTGTCCACCACCGTCACGTCGCGCCCGACTTGGAGGCGCCGCAGGTGGCCGGCGACCTGTTGCTCCACCTCGGACGGGGACCGGCGTGCGCCGCCCTCGCCGTGGCTCATGATCACACGGCCGTCGTGGACGGAGTTGTGCCCATCCAACACGAGGGTCGTGCCCGGGAAGGCTTCGGCCACCCGCTCCAGCAACTCTTCGCAGAACTCCAGCAGGTCAACCAAGGTCCGGTTCTCGACGCGCAAACCGAGCAGGACCACGGGCGCGTCCGGCCGCGCCCTGCCTTCGATGAACTGGCGGACCTCGCCGAACACCGGGGCCGCCTCGACGCTGCGTTGCAAGCTGGCCCGCGTATCGGCGTACACGTACTCGCTCGTGATCCGGACCAGGCAAGCGCCGGTTTCGTAGGACGCCGTGATGGCGGCATCGGAGTCACGCGCAGACCGATCCACCTGGCCCGCAAGCCGCGGAAACAGCTCCTCCACTGTGCCCCAAACTTCCGTTTCCGGACCGGGCACGATCCATTTGGGCAGATGTGGCCCGGCGGCAGTCCGCAGGAACTGCTCGATCCCGCTCAACTCGTTCCAAAGCTGGTGGCCCAAGTGGATGGATGGCGCGCCGCGCATGATGCTGGCGACGTGGCTCGCGCCCGCGCAGAAATAGCTTTCAAGCGCAGCGCCCTGCCGGCACACCAAGGGCACGAGCCAACTCTCAAAGCTGGGCACGTAGGTGTTAAGCAAACCGGGCATCCATCCGCTAAGGGCCAGCACAACGCTCAAGGCCGGCACATACAGTCCGATTGTCTCCGAATGGTGGTGGGACACGATCGGGTAGCACACCACGCCGTGCACCGGGTCGGCGAGGCGGTAGGCGAAGCGGAAATCGTCGGAGCACAGGCTGCCCTGCACGCGGAGCGGCCGGCCGTCCACCGGGCTTCCCCAACTCAACATGCCGTCCTCCACGGATTGGAGCAGGCGGTCGCTGAACGGCGTCGCGAGAATGGCCTCGACGTGTCCGCGGTCCAGGCCCCAAGCATCGTTCCAGCCGTCCGGCGCCGTGCCCAGCACGACCCGGCCGACCGGCGGCAGCGCCGACGCCGCGCAGAGTTGGCCGATGTCGCGCCGGAACCCTTCCGGCAGCCGCAGGAACGCGCGGTCCCGGGGATCAAGCGACGGCTCCACAGGCTGCAGCAGCGCGTCCACCAAGTGCGCGACCCGCGGCACGGCCGCAACCCGCAGCGCCTCCCGGGCGTCCGGCTCCAGTTCCGCCAAGGAGCCGCCAAGCCGGGCACCATCCGCATCGACGATCCAAACGGCGGCCTCGCCGGAGTCGCTGCTGAACTGCAACAGGGTGAAGGGGGGAAACCCGGTGTAAAGGAACGTGGGCCGCCATCCCGGGATGAAGCTCTCGACCGGCGCCGCTCCCATCCGCAAGGGAACGATCCGCCCGTCAAGCCGCAAGCACAGCACGCCGTCCTGCAGCGCCACCGGGTCGCTTGCAACGTCCGAAGCTATATCGAGCAGCGTGTCCATCCAGGCCTCTGCCTACAACCATTCCGTGTGCATTAACCGACATATCGCGAACCGGACCCGGTTGGCGAGATGCTTTCTCAACCGATCTGTCGCATTCTTTGCATGCCCACCCCCGTTAAAACCAGATTGCCCCGCCCCGGCATCGCTGGCATTTTGCAGCACCGAAACGGTGAACAGGATACCCACCCCCTCATGCGGATTCTCCTCACCGGCGGATGCGGCTTCATCGGCTCGGCCGTCATCCGCCACCTGATCCGCGCCACTGATCATCACGTGGTGAACGTGGACAAGATGACCTACGCCGCGTCCGAGGACGCGCTGGAAGAAGCGCGCAGCCATCCGCGGCACCGGCTTCTCCGCGCCGACATCACCGACGCCGCCGCCATGCGCGACATCTTCGCCGCGCACCGCCCCGACGCCGTGATGCACCTCGCGGCCGAAAGCCACGTGGACCGCTCCATCGACGGCCCGGCGCCGTTCGTCCAAACCAACGTGGTCGGCACCTTCGTGTTGCTGGAAGCGGCGCGTGCCCATTGGGCGACGCTCGGCAACGAGGCGCGGGAGCGCTTCCGCTTCCACCACGTCTCGACCGACGAGGTGTTCGGCGCGCTCGGCCCCGAGGACCCGCCGTTCACGGAGGACACGCCCTACGATCCGCGCAGCCCCTACTCGGCGAGCAAGGCGGCATCCGACCACCTGGTGCGCGCTTGGTGGCACACCTACGGCCTGCCGGCCTTCGTCACCAACACCACGAACAACTACGGCCCCTGGCAATTCCCGGAGAAGCTGATCCCATTGGTCACGCTGAACGCGCTGGAGGGCAAGCCGCTGCCGGTGTATGGCGACGGCGCCAACCAACGGGATTGGCTGTTCGTCGATGACCACGCGGAAGCCCTGGTCCGCGCGCTGGAGCACGCCGAACCTGGCGCCACCCTCGCCATCGGCGCCCGGCAGCCGCGGACCAACCTGCAAGTGGTGCGCGCCATCTGCGCGGTGCTGGACGAGCTGGTCCCCGACTCCGCCGGGCCGCGCGAGCGGCTGGTCCACTTCGTGACCGACCGCCCGGGCCACGACTTCCGCTACGAGATCGACCCGGCCCGCACGGACGCGGCGCTCGGCTGGACCGCGCCGCACGGATTCGACCAAGGGCTGCGCCGCACCGTGCAATGGTACTTGGACCATCGGCCGTGGTGGGAAGGCGTGCGCGCCGCCCGCTACGCCGGGCAGCGGCTGGGGAC
>CALMAB010000212.1 GCA_937858325.1 uncultured Acetobacteraceae bacterium | reverse complement strand
TGTTCTCGCCGCGCCGCCCAACTAGAAGGATTGCAGCCGCTTTAGCCATGGCGCCAACGTCCAAGACCATCGAGCGGACCGCAACCTTCTCCGATGGGAACGCCGGCGGGAGCGTGCAGGCGGTCGCGGCCGAGGCGAGCTGTTCGGGGCGAGCATCCGCCGCGCCCGTCACGCGGCCAGAACGCGCAGGGCCAGGTCGAGGTCGATGTTGCCGCCGCACAGGATCAGTCCCACCCGCTTGCCCCGCATCCGCTCCTGCTCCTGCAGAAGGGCCGCAAGCGGGGCGGCGCCCGCGCCCTCCGCCAGGTTGTGCGTGTCCGTCCAATAGGCGCGCATGGCCGCGGCCACCTCAGCGTCCGTCACGCGCACGATCCGGTCCGCGCCGGCCTGGATGACCGCGAACGCCGCCGGGTCCGGCACGCGGCAGGCCATGCCGTCCGCGAAGGTGTCGGCCGTCTCGGTTGTCACGACCCGCCCGGCGTCGAAGGACAGCGCCACGGCGGGCGCGCCTGCCGAAACCACGCCCACGATGCGCGTCGGCAGGCCGAGCAGGTCGCGCGTGCGGATCAGGCCGCAGATGCCCGACCCCATGCCGACCGGCACATACACCGTGTCGAGGTCCTGCACCGCCCGGAACAGCTCCAGCGCATAGGTCGCGACACCCCGCACCAGGTCGGGGTGGAAGGACGGGACCATCTCCAGGCCGCGCTCGGCGGCGAGCTGGGCCGCGCGCTCGCGGGCCTCGTCGAAGTCGCGGCCGGCTTCCACCAGCTCCGCACCGAACGCGCGCATGGCGGCGTTCTTCTCGGTCGAGTTGCCGCGCGGCACGCAGACCGTGACCGGGATGCCCATGCCGCGGGCGGCATAGGGGATGCTCTGGCCGTGGTTGCCGCGCGTGGCCGTCACCAGGCCGCGCACGCCGGGCCGCCCGCGGCGCAGCGCGTCAAGGTACACCAGCCCGCCCCGGACCTTGAAGGCGCCGGTGGGCGTGTGGTTCTCGTGCTTGACCCAAACCTGCGCCCCCGTGCGCCCGGCCAGCAAGGGCCAGGAGTACTGCGGCGTGGGCGGCATGGCCGCGTACACGATGCGGGCGGCGGCTTCGAGGCTGGGCAGGTCGAACACGGGGGTCGCGCTCCGGATGAGGTAAGCGTTTGTTTTTTACGATCCACAGCGTTCGTTGCTCTGGCGGAGAGAGTGTCCGCCTTAGTCATACCCACTGAAGTCTATGACAGTGCCGAAACCCAGCGAAAAGCGCACGAAAACGGCCTTTTGCGTCCACGTGCATCTATGAACGTCTACCCAAAGCTCGCTACACCATGGGGATAAGAATGGGGACAGGTTCAGGCTTGTCCCCATCTACGTGGAGGTGCCGGGATGCCGAAGCTGACGACGAAGCGCGTGGCTGCTGTGTCCTCCCCGGGGCGTTACGGGGACGGAGACGGGCTTTACCTCCGCGTCGCCGACGGGGGTTCCAAGCAATGGCTATTCCGCTACATCCTCAACAAGCGCGAGCGGCAGATGGGGCTTGGTCCGGTAGGCGAGCCGCCAGTGGGCGTTACCCTCGCTATGGCACGCGGGCTGGCGGCCCAGGCACGTGGAGCGCTGCGAGAGGGACGTGACCCGTTGAACGAGCGTGGGCGGGCAAAGGCGAAAGCGGCAAGGGCCGTAGCCTACACGTTCCAGGCGACGGCGGAAGCCATGCTGGATGCGAAAGCTGGGGAGTGGAGCAACGCCAAGCACGGGGCACAGTGGCGTGCAACACTCGCCACATACGCGTTCCCCATCATTGGAGCGTTGCCTGTGGCCGCGGTGGACACCGAGGCTGTGTTGTCCGTTCTGCGCCCGATCTGGACCACAAAGCCCGAGACAGCATCGCGGCTGCGCGGGCGGATCGAGCGGGTGCTGGCATACGCCAAGACGCTTGGGTTGCGAGAGGGGGAGAACCCCGCCACGTGGCGCGGCCACCTTTCCGAGGCTCTAACCTCACCCGCGAAGGCAGAACGCTCGGCTGGCAGCCATCATCAACCGGCTCTGCCGTGGCAGGAGGTGGGTGCATTCCTGGCCGACTTGCGGACGCGCCCGGGGTTGGCAGCACGGGCTTTGGAGTTCACGATCTTCACCGCCTGTCGCACCGGTGAAGTACTGGGTGCACGTTGGAAGGAAGTAGACATGGACGCCGGGATTTGGAAAGTACCGGCCGAGCGCATGAAGGCACGGCGTGAACACCGCGTGCCTCTTTCCCAGCCCGCATTGAGGCTGCTCAAGGGCCTGCAGGCGATGTCCACCGGGCCAAACAGCTGCGTATTCCCAGGAGCAAAGCAGGACAACCCTCTTTCACAAATGGTTATGCTGATGCTGCTGAGACGGATGAACCCAGGACCAGAGGATCTCCCGCATCGCAAGCCGTTCCGCTGGCGAGACGCGCGGACGGATTTGCCGATCACGCCGCACGGCTTCCGCAGCACGTTCCGTGACTGGGCTGGCGAAACAACGGGACACCCCCGCGACGTGGTCGAGGCCGCCCTGGCGCACGTCATAGCCGGCAAGACCGAGGCTGCCTACGCCCGAGGCGACCTGTTCGCCAAGCGAGCGTTGCTGATGGCGGACTGGGCGGCGTATTGCGAACCTGCTGCAAAAGGCGTCGAGATGGTCGTTCCGGATGACCAGGAGCGACAGCCGGGTTGAAAATTGCCATGACGCACGTTTTCAGGTCGTCCGGGCCGAAGCGGTCCAGGGCAGGCAGGATGCGCCCCTCGAAAGCCCCACGGAACGCCTCGCCGCCGTCCCCCGCGCGCAGCGGCGCGTTCCAAACGTTGCCGACGCCGCGCTCGGAGGCCGCGCCCGTGCCGGGAAACAGCGGCATCTGGTGCGTGGAGCCGTAGAACAGGTCCGCGTCCGCCCAGAAGATGTCCTGCGTGCCGTTGCCGTGGTGCACGTCGAAGTCGACCACGGCGACGCGCCGCAGGCGGTACTGCGCCCTGGCATACAGCGCGGCGATGGCCGCGGTGGAGAAGAAGCAGAACCCCATGGCGCGGCGGCGTCCTCCCGCAGGGGCGCCTCCTCGCGCCACAGCCCGGCAAAGGCGTCCCCCGAGAGGGCGGCGTCGATGGCGCGCATGCGCGCGGGGCGCTCCGGGTGGAGCGGACCCGTTTCGTGCTGCAGAAAGGCGAGGTGGGTCAGGAGCAGGGTGCTCACAGCGCCCGGCGAAACGTCAGGTTGATGCGTTGCCGGCCCAGCATGGGATGCTCGCCCTCGGCCAGCGGCGCGACGCCGTGAAAGGCCAGGCGCGAGGGGCCGCCCCACACCGCCACGTCTCCGTGGCGCAGCGCAACCCGGCGTGGCGGGTCGGAGCGCTTAACGCCGCCGAACAGAAAGGTCGCGGGCAGCCCGAGCGACACCAAGACGATGGGTGCGTCGAACCCCCGCTCGTCCTTGTCCTGGTGCAGCGACAGCCGTGCGCCCGGCTCGTAGCGGTTGATGAGGCAAGCGTCCGGCATGAAGCCCGCAAAGCCCGCCTGCGCCGCCGCCTCCGCGGCGAGGTCCGCGAACACGCCGGGCATCTCCGGCCAGGGCAGGCCGCTTTCCGGGTCCGTCCGGTCGTAGCGGTAGCCCGTCCGGTCCGTCACCCAGCCGACCGCGCCGCAGTTGGTCATGGCCACCGACATGCAGTGGCCGCCCGGCGTGACCATGTGGCGGAACGGGGCGGCCTCCGCCACGGCGGCCAACGCCCGGAGCAGCGCGGCCCCCTCCTGGCATGCAAAGCCGCCGAGCAGCACTGCGCCGTCGCCCAGGACAAGGCGGCTCGGGGCGTCCCAAAACAGGTCCGGAGCCACCACGCGCCGGCTACGCCGCATCGTGGAAGATGATGCCCAGCGTGTGCCGCCGGCCCGAGCGCAGCGCGCTGACCCCGTGGCGCAGCACGGTGCGGTAGACGCCGCGGGTCCCCTGCGCCGGGCGGTGATGCACCGCGAAGGCCACCGCGTCGCCCCGGCGCAGCGGCACGACCGAGGCGCGTGACTGCATGCGCGGGCGCTGCTCGGTCAGCACGAACTCGCCGCCCTCGAACGCCTCCCCCGGCTCGGACAGCAGCACCGCCACCTGCAAGGGAAAGACGTGCCCGCCGTAAAGATCCTGGTGCAGGCAGTTGTAGTCGCCCGGCCCGTATCGCAGCAGCAGCGGCGTCGGCCGGGTCTGGCCCGCCGCGTGGCAGCGTCCGAGAAAGCCGGCGTGGTCCGCCGGGTAGCGCGCCGCGATCCCCATCGCCTCGTTCCAGCGGTTCGCCACGGGCGCGAGCCGGGCGTAGAGCAAGCCGCGCAGCCCGGCCACGAGGTCGGGCAAGGGATAGGCGAAGTACTGGTACTCGCCCCGCCCGAAGCCGTGGCGGGCCATCACCACCCGGCTGCGGAAGCTGTCGCCTTCGCCGTACATCCCGGCCACCTCCTCGCATTCCGCCGGCGTCAGCAGCCCGGGCAGCAC
>CALMAB010000211.1 GCA_937858325.1 uncultured Acetobacteraceae bacterium | reverse complement strand
GCCGCCCGCAGCACCAGGTTGTCCGGCCCGGCCCCCAGCCCGGCCGCGCCAGGACCTTCAACTTCCAAGGTCAGCGCATCGGCCGGCGCGGCGGAGAGCCGGTCGGCCGCGCCGGGGAACACCGCCACGCTGTCCAGCAGGTGATACCCGTCCGCCCGCCGCCCCACGACGTGCAGGTATAGGTTGACCTTGGCCCGCGCCGTTTCTTCAAGCACCGTTCAGGGCGTGCCGCCGGGGCCGGGGTTGGGGCTGGCGGTCCGGGTTGCCGGCATCGCCGCGGCGTCGCGCAGCTTGCCCTCGATGCGCGCCTGGTCCCCCGGCTCCGGGTTCAGGTTCAGGGCGCGGCGCCATTGGAACTCCGCTTCCCGGTAGCGGCCCACGGCGTCCAGCGCGTCGCCGAGATGGGCGTTGATCACCGGGTCCTCTGGCTGCAGTTCCACGGCGCGCTCCAGGTTCCTCAGCGCGCCCTCCATGTCGCCCTGGCGCAGCTGCACCCAGCCGAGGCTATCGACGAACGCGCCGTCGTTGGGCCGCTGCTCCACCGCGCGCTCGATCATGCGCCGGGCGCGGTCCACCTCGTGGCCCCGCTCCACCCAGGCGTAGCCGAGGTAGTTCAGCACGTTCGGCTGATCGGGCGCCAGTTGCAGGGCGTACTCGAAATCGGCCTCCGCCTTGGTCCATTGGCCGTCGCGCTCGTAAGCGATGCCGCGCTCGTAGAACAGCGGCCAGTTGGCCCGGCTGGGCGTGGCGATGCGGGCCACCGCGCGGTCGTATACCTCTGCCGCCTCGCCGAACCGGTTGCGCCGGCGCAGGCTGTCGCCGATCTGGACCAGCGGCTCCGGCCGGTCCGGATACTCCTGGGCCAAGGCCTCCAGCATCCGGGTCGCCTCGTCTTCCTGCCCGGTGCCGTCCAGCAGGTTGGCGCGGCGCAGCGTTACCACCACCGCCAGCGGGTCGGAGGGCGGCACGCCGGCCAGGGTCTGCGCCGCCGCGTCGGACTGCTTGCTCCCTTCCTGGATGTCGGCCAGCAGCAGCCGCGCCGCGGTGAAGTCTTCCCGCACGTCAAGCGCCAAGCGCAGCAGCGCCTGCGCCGAGTCGTTGGCGTTCTGCTGCCGCAGCGTCGCGGCCATGGCGAGGTAGGCCTCGGCAAGGCCGTCCGTCGCGTTGCGGACCTGGCGGGTCCCCACGTCGCGCTCCAGCGCGTCGCGGGCCAGGGCCAGGTCGCCGTTCACACCCACCATGTCGCGCACGGTGCGCCGCGCGTCCTCCTCGTTGCCCCCCCGCGCCTGCCAGCTCGCCAGGATTTGCCCGAGGCGGAGGTTGAGGCCGCCATACGCCGCCTGCGCGACCTCGTACAGCCGGGCCGCGTCGTTGTTGAAGCCGCCGAGGTCGGCGATCAGCGCCGCGTGCAGCGCCATCACGCCGCGGAACCGCTGCTCGTCCAGGACCGGCTGCAGCCCGGCGAGCGCGGCGGTGGTGCGCCGGGCTCCCTGCTGCGCCCAGGCGATCAGCAAGGGCCGCAGCACCTGCGTCAGCCCTTGCCGCGGCAGCGCCGCGAACCGCGCTTCCGCCTGCTCCCAGTTCTCGATCTTCGCGTCGCGGTCGGCGAGCACAAGCTGGGCCACCGCGTTGTCGGCGACGCCCGTGGCCAGCCGCGCGGCGTCCGGCCGGCCCGCCAGCACGGCGGCGATGAACGCCTGGTTCGCCACCTCCGCGATCCCGGCGTCCTGGGTCAGCACCGCGCGCAAGTAGTCGGCGGCGATGTCCAGGTCGCCCTGCTGCTCCGCGAGCCGCCCGGCCATGTAGTCGCCGAACGCGCCCTTCGGCTCGAACTTGGAGATCCCGGATGCGTCCTCCAAGCCGAAGTCGTTCGCGGCGCCCCCGGCCAGCATGGCCAGCACCAGCAGCGCGGATCGGCGGATGCCCGGCATCACGCTACATGCCGCCGGGGTAGTTGGGGCCGCCGCTGCCTTCCGGCACGGCCCACTCGATGTTCTCCGTCGGGTCCTTGATGTCGCAGGTCTTGCAGTGGACGCAGTTCTGCGCGTTGATCTGCAGGCGCGGCTCGCCCTGCTCGACGCCCACCGCCTCGTACACGCCGGCCGGGCAGTAGCGGCTTTCGGGGCTGGCGAACTGCTCCCAGTTCACCCCCTGCCACCGCCCGGGGTCGCGCAGCTGCAGGTGCGGCGGCTGGTTTTCCTCGTGGTTGGTGTTGCTGATGAACACGGAGGACAGGCGGTCAAAGGTCAGCTTGCCGTCGGGCTTCGGGTAGGCGATGCGCGGCGCGTCCTTGGCCGGACGCAGCCCCTCGTGGTCCGCGTGGGCGTGGTGCATGGTCCACGGCGCCCGTCCGCGCAGCACGAAGGTGTCGAGCGCCGAGTAGGCGATGCCGCCGAACAGGCCGAACTTGGCAAAGGACGGGCGGATGTTCCGCGCTTCCCGCAGCTCCCCATACAGCCAGCTTTCGCGGAAGCGGCCTTCGTAGCTTTCCGGCTCGGCCGGGCGGTTGTGCTGCAGCGCCTCCGCCACCGCTTCCGCCGCCAGCATCCCGGACTTCATGGCGGCGTGGGTGCCCTTGATCTTGGGCACGTTCAGGAACCCGGCGGTGTCGCCGATCAGCGCGCCGCCGGGGAAGGTCAGCTTGGGGATGGATTGCAGCCCGCCCTCGCTCAAGGCGCGCGCGCCATAGGAGATGCGACGCCCGCCCTCGAAGTGCTTGCGCATGGCCGGGTGCGTCTTGAACCGCTGCATCTCGTCGAAGGGCGAGAGCCACGGGTTGTGGTAGTCCAGCCCGACCACGAAGCCGTAGGACACCAGGTTGTCGCCCCAATGGTACAGCCAGGACCCGCCATAGGTGTTGCGGTCCAACGGCCATCCGACCGTGTGCTCGATCAGGCCGGGCTTGTGCTGCGCTGCCGGGATTTCCCACAGCTCCTTGATGCCCAGCGCGTAGGTCTGCGGGTCCTTGCCCTCCCGCAGGTTGAACCGGGTGGCGACCTGCTTGGTCAGCGAGCCGCGGCACCCCTCGGCGAACAGCGTGTAGGCGGCGCGCAGCTCCATGCCGGGCTGGTAGTTGGGGCCGTGCTCCCCTTCCTTGGTGATGCCCATGTCGCCGGTAGCGACGCCCACCACGCGGTCGCCCTCGATCAGCACCTCGGCGGCGGCGAAGCCTGGGTAGATCTCGACCCCCAAGCCCTCCGCCTGCGTGCCGAGCCAGCGGACCACGTCGCTCAGGCTCACGACGTAGTTGCCGGTGTTGTGCATCTGCGGCGGGGTGGGCAGCTTGATGGCGCGGGTTTCCGTCAGGAACAGGAAGCGGTCCTCGCCCGCCGGGGTCAGCAGCGGGGCGCCCTGGTCCTTCCAGTCCGGCAGCAGCTCGGCCAACGCCCGCGTCTCGATCACCGCGCCGGACAGGATGTGCGCGCCGACCTCGCCGCCTTTTTCCACCACGCAGATGCCGGCGTCGGGGGCCAACTGCTTGAGGCGGATCGCGGCGGACAGGCCGGCCGGCCCCGCGCCCACGATCACCACATCGAATTCCATGGCCTCGCGGGCCACCTCAGGTTCCGGCATCCATCCCTCCAAACTGCGTGCTTCAAGTGGGGACGGGCGCGGGTTGCGCAAAACCCGTACGCGGCACATTTTCACCGTCATGCGACCCAAGCCGACGCGCAGAACTGTGCACCACCAAGCGGTCTCCGCCTGATGGACAGCTTGGCAGCCTTGCGCTTGCAGGTCGAGTGGGGCGCGGACGAGGCGCTGGGCGAAGAGCCGCGCGACCATTTCCAGCCC
>CALMAB010000210.1 GCA_937858325.1 uncultured Acetobacteraceae bacterium | reverse complement strand
GCGCCCGCGCGCTGCCGGCGCCCAGGCAGAGAAGCAAGGCCAGCCCGGCGGCGCCCACGCTCCCGCGCATCAGTCGCGCCCGCGCATCAGCCGACGCGGCTTTCGGCGGCGGCCACGCCTTCCGCCACCACCTCGCGCAGCCGGGCGTGCATGTGCGGGTTGGCCGCCACGATGTCGTTCGGCCCGGCGTCGTGCAGGGTGCTTTCCGCGCCCGCCGGGTCGGTCACGAAGCCCCCGGCCTCCCGCACGATCAGCAGGCCCGCCGCCATGTCCCAGGGCTTGAGGCCCAGCTCCCAATACCCGTCGTAGCGCCCGGCCGCGACCCAGGCGAGGTCCAGCGCCGCCGCCCCGAAGCGCCGGATGCCCGCGACCTGCGGCATCAGCACGCCCAGCGTGCGGGCGAAGGCCAGCCGGTTGGACCCGGCCACCGCGGCGAACGGGATGCCGGTGGCGAACAGCGCGTCCTTGAACTCGCGCCGGGCGGACACGCGCAGGCGCCGCTCGTTGAGGAACGCGCCGCAGCCCTTTTCCGCCCAGAACATCTCGTCGTTCACGGGGTTGTAGATCATCGCCGCCGCGATCTCGCTGCCGCCGGTCGGCAGCCGCCGCTCCAGCGCCACCGAGATGCACCATTGCGGGATGCCGTGCAGGAAGTTGCTGGTCCCATCGAGGGGATCAACGATCCAGCGCCAGGCCCAGTTGGCGCTGCCGGACATGCCGCTTTCCTCCATCAAGAAGGCGTAGCCCGGACGGGCGCGCGCTAGCTCCTCGCGCATGGTGGCTTCCGAGCGCAGGTCGGCCTGGCTCACGAAGTCGCTCGGCCCCTTGACGCTGACCTGCAGCTGCTCGACCTCGTTGAAGTCGCGCAACAGCCGCTTGGCCGCCTTTTGCGCGGCGTTCTGCATCACCGTCATGTGGGGCGACAGGCGGAGCGCCATCAGCCGCGCGCCCGCTCCACGTAGCTTGCGTCCTCGGTCCGCACCACGATGCGCTCGCCCGCTTCCACGAAGGGCGGCACCTGAGTCTTCACCCCGTTGGACAGGCGGGCCGGCTTGTAGCTGCTGGTGGCGGTCTGGCCGCGGACCACGGGATCGGCCTCCACGACCTCCAGCACCACCGTGTTGGGCAGGCGCACGCCGACCGGCTCCTCTTCCACCATGTCGACGGTGACGGGCATGTTGTCCTGCAGGAACGCCGCCAGGTCGCCCAGCAGGTCGAGCGGCACCATGGTCTGCTCGTAGCTTTCCGGGTCCATCAGCACGACGTTGGTGCCGTCGGTGTAGGAGTAGGTGAACTCCTTTTCCGAGGTGGCGAGGCGCTCCACGGTGTCGGCGGTGCGCCAGCGCTCGTTGGTCTTGTTGCCGGTCTTGAGGTCGCGCATCTCGACCTGGATGAAGGCGCCGCCCTTGCCCGGGGTGATGATCTGCTGCTTCAGCACGGTCCAGCGGCGTCCGCCGTGGTCCAGCACCTGGCCGGCGCGTATGAGGTTAGCCTGTTGCTTCATCGAACAAAACCTGACTGGTGGAAGTATGAATTTCGGGCAAGCGCGGCCCGCCTGGGGAAACGCCGCTTCTAGCCCGTGGCCGGTGCCCGGGCAAGGATGGGGCCATGAGTCCGCAAGGCGGCAGTGCGCGGGCGCGGTCCGGGACGCGGGCGCCCAGCGCAAGCCATTTGGGTCCGGGCGCGGTTAAGTCTGCAACAGGATCGGGGTGTCCGCCGTGCCGTTGGAGAAGTAGCCCCGCAGCACCACGCCGTCGGCTGTCTGCGCGACCCTGATGGCCGCCGCGGTCGTCACGCCGGAGCTGGGAGGGGCCAGCTCTGCCGACACGATGCCCGGCAGGCGCACTTGGTCCACCGCGTCGTCGCCGTTGAGAAGCGTCATCGTGTGGCTGTCGTCATCAAAACGGAACGACGTGGCGGACAGGCCCTTGAGCAGGGCGCTCTGGCCGCCGGTGATGTAACGGCTTTGCTCCGCGGTGTTCTGCACGGGATCGAAGTAGATCTGGCCCTGGAACTCGAGAGGCTTGTCGATCTGCAGGTTGCCGATGCGGATGTCGATGGTGGTCCCGTCGCCGGCGCTGCCCCCCAGCTCAAGGCTTCCCGGATCAGCGTCGAGCGTGTAGGTGGTGGGACCAGCGACCAGGGAGATCGTGCCCTGGCCGGCAAGCGGCGCGTTGATCACCACGCGCCCGGCCTCGATGGCGGAGTCGGTCGGGCTGAAGGACGACCGGGCGCCCCCATTGACGGTCAAGGTCGATCCGTACTTGACGTCAAAGCCGGCCGACAAGGCGGCGCGTCCGTTGAGGTTGACCGTCAGCGTTTGCGGGGCGCCGATGTTGTAATGGCCGTATGGGGGCGGCGCCCGGACCTGGCTCTCGTAATCGCCCATGGCGATGGCGCCGATGCTGCTTTGGCCCCAAACGTTGATCTCGCCGTACTCCGGCGGCACCGGAACATCGACGTTGACCGGCTTCTGCAGGTTGTCCGGCACCGTGACGGCGGCCAGCGACGAATTGCGCAGGTCGAGCGCCGGCTGCGAGCTGGCGTTGGTGCCGCCGAGCAGCACGGTGGCCTGAACGTCCTGCCGGCGCAGGACGGCTTCGCCCCCGGCCACCACCGCCGTGTCGCCCTGGCCGGGAACGCCTCGCGGGACCCAAAGCCGGGCGCCGGAATACCGGCCGTAGCCGCCGAACCAGTTGAACGTTGCCATGATGCTGTTCCCCGAATGGTCGGATGCCGGGCGAACATCGTTCCTCGCGCTCGCGGCGACATTCGATCCACTTAGCTTGGCAGCAAACCATGCCGAAACGAAGTGTCCTGCTCGGCGAGCCGAAACACTTGCCTGTGATCCTCAGCGAGCCGTCTCGCGGGCGGCGCGGCGGACATGGGTATGGCCGCAGTACGGCTCGGCAACGAAGCCAAGCGCCTCCCAGAACATCGGCGCAGTGGAGTCACCAACTCAAAGCCGAGAAGTCGGGGTTGGTCTGCGGCATGACGCCTGAGCGTGTGACGCGCCTGCTTCTCTTTCTTTCGGCTTGCCAGGCCAGCGATCCTGACTTGGCGGCCGGCGGCGCCCATGCGTGGCGGCTGGACGTAGCGGAGCGCGCCGGGCCGAGCAACGGCGCGGCGCCGGTGATCGGGGTGGAGGTCGCGTTGGAGGCGGCCGGCGCCCGCGTGCTGCACCGCGCTGTGCTTCGCCTGGCCGCCGGTGCGGGGCGGCACCCGTTCTAGGTTCTGGGTCGAAACCGAGAGGTTCGGCATCCAATGCTCCTCGGCCGGGCGAGCTGCCCGGGACGCTCCCGGATGTTGACGTTCACATGGGATCGCAGCCAAGCTGGCGCGGCAGGCCAGCCTTGCTCCGTGCCGTCCGTCCTGTCCAACAGTCAAACGACGAACAAAGATAATCACCAAGAGGAAACGCGAATGGCGAGAAGCATCCGAGCAAAAAGCAAGCGCGGCCTGACCTTTGCCTTGATCATGGCTTTCAGCCTCACGGCCGGCGCCGCGCAGGCCCAGGATCAAAGCCTGGACAGCTTGCTGCGCGCGTTGCTGCGGCGCAACGAGAACGTCAACTACTCGCGCGTCGCCACGATCCCGATCCCGGGCAAGCCGCTGTCGGTGTTCGACATCAGCTTCGTCGATCCCGCCCTGCCGCTCTACTACCTCGCCGACCGCTCCAACGCGGCCCTGGACGTGGTCGATACCCGGACCAACACCGTCGTCGCGCAGGTCGGCGGTTTCACGGGCGTGCGGACCGACCCGGCGACCGGCCTGACCAGCACCGCCGTTTCCGGCCCGGACGGCGTGGCGACGGTCGGCCCCGGCGAGGTCTGGGTCGGCGACGGCGACAGCAGCGTCAAGGTCGTGGACGTCGCCTCGCAGAAGATCGTGGCCACGATCTCGACGACGCTCGACGGCCAAAGCGCCGACACGGACAAGCGGGCGGACGAGATGTCCTACGATCCGCGCGACCACGTCATGCTGGTGGCGAACAACGCCGCGGTGCCGCCCTACGTCACGCTGATCTCGACCCTGCCCGACGACCGCCGCGTCCTTGGCCACGTCATCTACGGCGATTCCGCGGGCGTCGAGGCGTCGGTTTACGACCCGGCGCAGGGCGTGTTCTTCGTGAACCTGACCCAGGTCGGGGACGATCCCAACAACGGCGCCGTGTCCATCGTGGATCCGCGCCAGATCCAGGAGGTGGGCCGGTTCCCGGTGACGGGCTGCAACGGCGCTGGCCTGGACCTCGCGCCGGGGCAGGAACTGGTGATCGGCTGCTCGCTGACCAACAACTCGCAGATCATCAGCGCGCGCGACGGCACGCTGCTGGCCGAGTTCCCGCAGGTCTCCGGGTCGGACCAGATCTGGTACAACCGGGGCGACGGCCGGGTTTACCTTGCGGCGCGCAACAACCCGGCCGCGGCAGGCGGCCCGGTCCTGGGCGTCATCGACGCTTTGAGCAACACGTTCGTGACAAACATCCCAACCGACGCCAGCGCCCATTCCGTCGCCGCGGACGCCAGGACGGGGAACATCTTCGTTCCTTTGGGGCCAATCGCCAGCGACCCGGCGTGCAAGGCCGGCTGCATCGCGGTTTACAACGGGCGGCGCAACGAAAGCCCGGTTGAGCGCATCATCGAGCAGTTCATATCGGAGCTGTCCGCCCCGCAATAGCGGGAACAGCGCCGCGCTGGTCCATGGCTCGTCTTTGCGCCGAACGTGCAATCGGTCTCGCCTCACGGCGCCCTGCGCACATGGGTGTGCCCTTCGCACCGGTCGGCAACAAAGCCAAGCGCCTCCCAGAACATCGGCGCTCCGGCGATGCCGGCGTTGACCGTCACGCGCCGGCCCGCCGTGCCGGGCCGTTCAAGCAAGGCCCTAGCCAGCGCCCGCCCGATCCCGCAGCGGCGGAACGCCGGGTGGACGTAGAACCGCCTCATGCGCAAGGCGCTCGGCGCCACCGGGTCAAGCGTCAGGCCCCCGACACCCGCCAGCACGTCCGCCACGAGGCCGGCGAGCAGCACCTCGCCCGGACGGTCGAAGCGTGCCGTGCCCGCTTCCCAATCCGAGGCGAGCCGTTCCAGGAAGCGGAAGCCCTCGTGCCGCGCCTCGGCTCGCAGGGCGGGAAGGCCCGCCGGCAGCGCCTCGGCCACAGCGTCGATCCGGAGTGCGGTCAGCGGCGCACCGCCCCGTCCTCATCCAACGCATGGAGCCGCCCCGCCGCGTCCCGCACCGCGCCGTCTTCCAGGAACCCCGGCCCCACCGGCACCTTCCCGTGCCCGCCCGGGA
>CALMAB010000209.1 GCA_937858325.1 uncultured Acetobacteraceae bacterium | reverse complement strand
CGTCGGCGAATGCGCCGCCGGTCCCACCGCCGCGGCGATCGGCAACGCGCTGTTCAATGCGCTGGGCGTACGGGTACGCGACTTGCCGCTGACGCCCGAACGGATCGCCGCCGCCATGTAGACGAGCCGAGCTCTTCGGCGCGGGCGCACCATCACTCCCGGTGGCGGCCTGCGGTCACCTACCAAATTCCCGATTGAAAGGATTGCACATGAAATTGGTCAGGTTCGGCGACGGCAATGGGGGGAGCGGGATGCTGCAACATACGGTATTTGCGGGGATGCTGTTCCTGGCATCCGTCAGTTCTGCTCAGGCTCAGCCTAAGCCGGACTTACCACAGGGTCCGGTCAGAATTGGCGTGCTCGGCGACATGTCGGGGTTCAACGCAGACGTCTCCGGCAAGGGCTCACTGGAGGCAGTTCGGATGGCAACCGAGGACTTCGGTGGCAGCGTCCTCGGCAAGCCGATCGAAGTCGTCTCGGCTGACCATCAGAACAAGCCCGACATCGCGGCCGGTATCGCCCGAAACTGGTTCGACAACGACAAGGTCGATGTGGTGACCGACGTCGTTGGATCGGCCGCCACCCTGGCCGTCATGGCCGTGGGGAACGAGCGCAAGAAGATTGTTCTCGCCACTAATGCCGCGTCCGGCGAAATCAACGGGAGGCTTTGCAATCCCTATACCGTGCAATATCGCAGCGACACTTATGCGGAAGCGAAAAGCACGGCAAAAGGCCTGCTAGCGCAAGGCGGCGATACCTGGTTTATCGTCGGCGCCGACTACATCTTCGGCCATACCCTCGCCTCCGACTTGACTGACGTGGTCACTTCGTCGGGTGGCAAGGTGCTCGGCTCGGTGTTCCACCCGTCTAATACATCTGACCTCTCGTCATACATCCTGCAAGCGCAGGCGTCGGGTGCGAAGGTCATCGCCTTCGCCAATGCCGGCTACGACATGGTAAATAGCCTTAAAACGGCTTCCGAGTTCGGGCTGGGCGTAAAGGGGCAACAGCGCGTCACGGGCATGCTGGTATATTTGACTGATATCGACTCGGTAGGGCTGCCGATCACACAAGGCCTGACGCTGGAAGCCGATTTCTACTGGAACACGGACGAGCAAACGCGTGCCTTCGCCCAGCGCTATATCGAGCGCGTCGGCAAGATGCCCACAATGGTGCACGCCGCCGCCTATTCCGCCGTGCTGACCTATCTCAAAGCCGTGCAAGCCGCCGGCACTGACGACAGTGACACGGTAATGGCTCAGATGAAGAAGATGCCGATCAACGACCTATACGCTCACAACGCCTATATCCGGCCGGATGGCTTGCTTATCCATGATCTGTCGATGTTCCAGGTCAAGTCTCCGGCAGAAAGCATAGGACGGTGGGACGACTACAAGCTGCTGTCCACCATCGCAGGCAACGATGCATTTCGCCCGTTGGCCGAGAGCGCGTGCCCGCTGATCCGGCATAATTGAGCGATGCAAGCGTCGAGCGCAGGCGCATTCGACTATGTCATAATAGGGGCTGGGTCAGCCGGATATGTTCTAGGCCTTGTTAGCATCTGAGCCAATCCATTGTAGCGGCGATGGCTAGGACGCCCATGTAGGACCGGGCGGTTTTCTCGTAGCGGGTAGCCATCACGAGACCGGCGATCTTCCTGGTCACCTACCTGTCCCTGAGCGTTCCTCCCATCGCCGCCGGCTTCTCCGTTCCGCTCACCGGCTTCCTGGGCACGACCCAGGCCTATCTCGGCGCCGTCCTGGTCGTGTCGGCGACGGCAACCGTCCTGCAATGGCTGCCCTCGCGCAGCCGAGGAGCACCCGCATGAAGGCTATCCAGGCTCATCCGCAGCAAGGGCTCGACGGCCTGACGTCGGTGGACCTCCCCGATCCCGGCGATCCCGGACGGGACGCCATCCGCGTGCGCGTGCATGCCACCTCCCTGAACTTCCACGATCTGGGCGTGGTGACGGGACGGTTGCCGGCCGCCGATGGGCGCATCCCCATGGCCGATGGCGCCGGGGTGGTGGAGGCGGTCGGTTCCGAGGTCACTGGGTTCAAGCCCGGCGACCACGTCGTATCGACCTTCTTCCCGACCTGGCTGGACGGTGAGGCCACCCTTGCCGATTTCGCCACCACGCCGGGCGACGGGATCGACGGCTTTGCCCGGGAGGTCGTGGTGGCGCCGGCCACGTCCTTCACGCGTGCGCCGGCCGGCTGGAGCCACGCCGCCGCGGCGACCCTGACCACGGCCGGTGTGACCGCCTGGCGCGCCCTGGTGGTCAACGGCGGCCTGAAGGTTGGGGACAGCGTGCTGGTTCTCGGCACGGGCGGCGTGTCGATCTTCGCGTTGCAGATCGCGCGGGCCATGGGGGCCACGGTGATCGCGACCTCCTCCTCCGACGAGAAGCTGGAGC
>CALMAB010000208.1 GCA_937858325.1 uncultured Acetobacteraceae bacterium | reverse complement strand
CTGCGGACGCCGCCGGGCTGCACGCCGCCAGCGCGTCGCCGCATTCAAGCTAGGAACACCCGCATGGCGCTCGGCTTTTTTAACCGCCTCAAGGAAGGCCTGACCCGCAGCACGCAGAAGCTGACCACCGGCCTGTCCGTCGCGTTCACCCGGCGCAAGCTCGACGATGCCGCGCTGGACGAGTTGGAGGAGCTGCTGATCGCCGCCGACCTCGGCCCCGCCGCGGCGGGGGAAATCATTGCCGAGTTCCGCCGCAGCAAGTTCGGCCGCGATGTCACGGACGAGGAGGTGAAGCAGGCGCTGGCGGAGGAGATCGCCGCGATCCTGGCGCCCGTGGCGCAGCCGCTGGAGATCGACCGGGCGCTGCGCCCGCACGTGGTGCTGGTGGTCGGCGTGAACGGCACGGGCAAGACGACCACCATCGGCAAGCTCGCGCTGCAGTACCAGCAGCAGGGCCTGCGCCCCATCCTGGTCGCCGGCGACACGTTCCGCGCCGCGGCGGTGGAGCAGTTGCAGGTTTGGGGCAGCCGCACCGGCGCCGCGGTGGTCAGCGGCCCGCCCAAGGCGGATGCCGCCGGCCTTGCCTTCGACGCCCTGACCCGCGCCAAGGCCGAGGGCACCGACGTGCTGCTGATCGACACCGCAGGGCGGCTGCACAACAAGGGCGCGCTGATGGAGGAACTCGCGAAGATCATCCGCGTGCTGCAGAAGCAGGACCCGTCCGCGCCGCATTCCGTGCTGCTGGTGCTGGACGCCACCACCGGGCAGAACGCCGTGGAGCAGGTGCGGGTGTTCAGCGATCTGGTGGCGGTGACGGGCCTGGTCGTCACCAAGCTCGACGGCAGCGCCCGGGGCGGCATCGTGGTGGCGCTGGCCCAGGCGTTCGGCCTGCCGGTTCACGCGGTGGGGGTGGGCGAGCAGGCGGGCGACCTGCGCCCGTTCGAGGCGATGGACTTCGCCCGCGGCCTGGTCGGCGCCGGGTGACGGAAAGCGAGCTTGCGGAGCTGATCCGGGACTGCCCCACGCTGTATCACATGGCGGAGCGCGGAAGCTGGCCCTCCATCCGCCGGCACGGGCTGCTCAGCACCTCGGCGCTGCTGGATCTGTATGAGGTGCGGGGCGCCGAGCGCGAGGCGCTTGAGGGCCGCCGCCGGCCGGAGGGCGCAACTGTTGAGCACCCCGCGTTGGGCCGGGCCACCATACGCGACCAGAAACCGATGGACGACGCCGGGCTGCGCATGTGCCTGCTGGACGGGCTGACGCCGGAGGACTGGTACCGCTGCCTGAACCGGAAGGTGTACTTCTGGCTGACGCGGGAACGCCTGCTGCGGCTGCTGAACGCCCGCCCATACCGGGATGCCGAGCACGACGTGCTGGAACTCGACACGGCGGCGCTGATCGCCGCCCACCGGCCCACCATCCGGCTTTCGCCCATCAATAGCGGCACGACCAAGCCCTTCCCCAGCACGGCGAGCAAGCGGGGCCACGACACGTTCCTGCCGATTGCTGAATACCCCTATGCGCGCTGGCGCGGCCAGGGGCGCAAGGCCGGGGAGCGTGTCGTCGAGCTGACGGTGGACTACGCCGTGCCCGACGCGGCCCGGTTCGTGCGGCGCGTCGTGGCGATGCGGGGCGGCGTGGTCACGGGCGTGATCGAGGCTTGCGCTCCGGCGGAAACGGGGGAGACTGCGTGCCCAACGTCGAACAACACGGGGAGGAAACCATGAGCGACACTTATTCGGGCACCTGCTTCTGCGGCGCCGTGGAGTTTCGCGTGAGCGGCCAGCCCAACGCGATGGGCTACTGCCATTGCGGGTCGTGCCGGTCTTGGTCGGCCGGCCCGGTCAACGCCTTTACGCTTTGGCCGCCGGAGGCGGTGGAAGTCACCAAAGGGGCCGAGAACGTCGCGACCTACCACAAGACGGACATGAGCCACCGCCAGTACTGCCGGCAGTGCGGCGGCCACCTGATGACCGTGCATCCCCCGCTCAAAATGATCGACGTGTATGCCGCGACCATCCCCGGCCTTTCCTTTGTGCCGCAAGTGCATGTGAACTACGCCGAAACCGTGCTGCCGATGCGCGACGGTTTGCCGAAGCTGAAAGATTTTCCCGCCGAATTCGGCGGCTCCGGCGAGACCGTGCCGGAGTAGGCCCGGGCGCTGCGAGCGCCGCAGC
The DNA here is from genome assembly GCA_937858325.1 of uncultured Acetobacteraceae bacterium. Taxonomy (GTDB): domain Bacteria; phylum Pseudomonadota; class Alphaproteobacteria; order Acetobacterales; family Acetobacteraceae; genus CAHJXG01. Next base: position 250 of record CALMAB010000208.1, on the reverse strand, counting down.
CGGGTATTCTACCCCGCCTTGACGTGCAGGCCGCCATCGACGGGCAGCTCGATGCCGTTGATGTACCTGGCCTCGTCGGACGCCAGGAACACGGCGGCGTGGGCTACGTCCCAAGCATTCCCCATCCGCCCGGTGGGCGAGGCCGCGTGCCGGGCGGCGGCCATCTCCTCGGGCGTGCCGTAGAAGCCGGAGATCTGCTGGTAGATGTGCGGCGTGTCCATCAGGCCGGGCAGGATGGCGTTGGCGCGGA
>CALMAB010000207.1 GCA_937858325.1 uncultured Acetobacteraceae bacterium | reverse complement strand
GGAAGGCCTTGGTCAGCCACCCCAACAAGGAGCGACGAGCGGGCATCAGGCGACGACGAGGTTGTCGAGAAAGGAGCCGAGGTCGGGGGCCGGGTCTCGCATCATCGCGCGGCCGAGTGCCATGATCAGAGCCACCGCGGCGTCGATCTTCTGCTCCGGCCTGCTCTTCTTGGGGTAGACGTTCGATCTGGCGTCGTATCTCCCCACGACGTTGCCGATGCACCAGTCGAGCACCGGGTTGCCGTCATGGGCGATCCGCCCGGCGCGGATCGCCGCGTCCAGCTCCTTGGTCGGCTCGCTGAAGGACTGCGTGTTGGCCCGGTACTCGACCATCGGCACGCCGTCCGCCAGCAGGCGCTGCGCGAGCTGCGTGGCGCCCCAGGGGTCGTAGGCGACGGACAGCACCCGGAAGCGGCGGCACAGCTCCTGGATCTCGGCCTCGATCCGGCTGAAGTCGGTCTCGTTGCCGGGCGTCACGACCAGGTCGCCGGACTGCGCCCAGCCGGGATAGCTCGCGTTGCGCGCCTCGGTGACAGCCGCCTCGTTCAAAAAGCACCGGGCGAACACCTGGTAGCGCATGTCGCCCTTCTCGTCCCGGCGGGGGAAGCAGACCGCGAGCGCGGCCAGGTCGGTCTTGCTGGCCAGGTCGAGGCCGAGGTGGCATTGCCCGCCTTCCAGCCCGTCGAGCTCGGCGAAGCGCCCTGCGCTTGCGCCTGACAGCGCGGTGTCGGCGCAGCTGCGCCAGGCCCGCATGGAGAACAAGGCCTCGTCGGCCCCGACCCAAAGATTCAGGTGGCGCGTCATCGCCGCGGCCTCCTGGGCGGGGTTGTTGCGGGCCTGGCGCATGATGGCGCGGATGGCGTCCGGCTGCACCGCGACGCCCCAGGACGGGTTCGCCTTGACCCAGCACGCCTCGTCCCAGGGGTCGTCGCCCTCGTCGATGGTGTAGACCAGGACGAAAAGCCGCTCGTCCGCCTGCTTGCCCTGCAGGACGCGCACGCCGTAGTCCCAGAGCTGCTTGCCGATCCCGCTCGTGTTGCCGGTGGCGGTGCTGATGCTGAGCTGCAGCGGGTGCCTGCGCTTGCCCATCGCGGTGAGCATCACGTCGTAGACTTCGGCGGTCTTGTGGCTGCCGATCTCGTCCAGCACGGACACCTGGACGTTCAGCCCGTCGAGCGCCTTGGCGTCCGACGAGACCGGCACGAACTTGCTGGCCGTCCTCGCCTGGTAGATCGCGTTGGCGTTCACCGCGACGCCGAACCGCGCCTGGAACTCGGGCGAGCGCCTGAACATCTCCTTGGCGACATCGAACAGCAGGCGGGCCTGGTCGCGGGTGACGGCGGCTGCGTAGCCCTCGGCGCCCCCTTCCCCGTCCAGGAAGGTGAGGTAGAGCGCGATGGGCGCGGCAAGCGTCGTGTTGTGCGTGGGTATGAAGCTTCGGCCCACAAGATAGGTCCGGCTCGCGCTTTCCACCTGGATGCAACGGGTCGGCACGCTGGGCACCGGATCGACGGCGACGATGATCCGGTTGCGTTGATAGCTCCCCTTTGCCGCCCGGAGCTTCAGGCGCTCTTGCTTGCGCGCCAGCCCGAACACGGGCTGGTCCGAGTAGGCCTGGAATTGTACCCGGTAGCGATCACCGACGACCCGGCCCCGCAAGACGGCATCGCCGCGCCGCGCCAAGGTCGGCCGCAGCCCCAATGATGCGGCCAGTTCCCGTACGTCCTCGGCCAAGTCGAGGACCTTGACGGCAAACTCGCATTGGCCAGTCGGCGTCGCTGAGCCGTCGCTGTCCATCAGGCCTTGCAGCAACCGCCATCGCTGCGCCAGGCCCGCACGCAGGTAGGCAGCCGGAATGTGCTTGTTGCCCAGCAGGCCCAGGGAGCGCAGCCGGGCTTGCAAGCTGACACCGGGCGAGGCGCCGCCTCGCCCCGCGCTGCCAAGAATGAATTGCGGCGCCTTCCCTGCCAGCGATGGGTAGGCCAAGCGCCTCGCCGGCTCGCCGGATGCCGCCATCTGCGCCTCAAAGGCCGCCAGGTCCTGGCGGCCGACGGTGATCTGCCCCGTCGTGGTCGTGCCATCCCCGAGCCAGTAGCCGAGCACGTAGGGATCAATCGGAAGATCCGCCTCGGGCGTCTGCAAGGCGGCAGCCAGCCTGACGCGGTGGTTTTTCTGGCGTCGGCCGTGCCGCTTGTGCGAGTTGCCGTACTCCAGGCTGGCCGCCACCTCCGTTACGGGCTTGACACTCTCGATCGTCCCGGTCCAGCGGCCCAGAACGTGCCGGCCATGAGCTCCGGCGTAGCCCTCGATGCGCCTGTTCGGATTCGCGCGATAGCGTGCGTTGTCCCGCTCCCGCGTGTCTTGGGTGAGCCAAAGGTGCTGATCATCGCAGACGATGCGCTCACCGGTATTGAAACTCACGGCGTAGCAAGGCAGGCCGACGTGCACAGGCGACGCGTACGACACGGGGCACGGCAGGCCATCACGATCAAGCACAAGGTCACCGACCTTGACGTCGGCCATGGCAACGAAGCCATCCGGCGTCGCTATCTGCTCGTTCAACGCGAGGCCTTTGCCGTTGCCGCGCGGCACCCACACGAGACTCTGGCGGAAGCGCCGCGTCACCGTGCCGCGCTCGACGAAGCCGAACAGGTTGGCGAACACGAAGCACTGCCACGGCATCAGCCGCAGGGGCTGGCCGGCTTGCGGGCCTTTGATGTTCGGCAGCAGGCCGGCGAACACCATGGGCCGTTCGGCGAGGTCGGGCCGGAACTCCCAGCCACCTGTCGCGCGAAGTGCCGCCTCCAGGTCATGGAGGAAGCGTTGGCACGACTGCCGGACCAGCGTGCCGGCCGGCTGGGCGCCGGCAGTGACGCGCTCGGCATAGTCGATGGCCGCGGCGACCCCGGGAAGCGCCGCGGGGTTCGCGCGGGCCGACAATGGACTACCCAGCGCGGCCCCCGTCGATGACCTTCAGGACGGACCACGGGCTGTCCTCGGACGGTTGGTCGGGCACGCTGATACGCGGCCGCGACGCCGGGCTGAAGCCCAGCTCGGACGCCGCCTTGATCATCAGCAGCGCGGCCTTGGTCAGGATGTTGAGGTAGGGCGACACGTACGTCAGGCCTTCCGAGGTCTTCATGAGCAAGGGGTGCTCGCTGTTGGCGTCGAGGCGGGCCTGCTGGACGGCGGCGGTGCGGTGGCGGTCCTCGGCCTCGACCCACACCGCGAGCACGCCGCGGTCGATGGGCTTGAGCAGGCCGCGGGGCGCGTGCTTGAGGGCATGGCGCCAGCCCGCGCGCTGGCTTTCGGTCATCCAGGCCGGGGGCGTCGCCTTGAGGGCGCCGTCGAGCTTGGGTTCGCGCGTCCGGGCACGGTGGCGGGTGACGTTGGTGGTGTTCTGCAGGGCGTGCAGGACGGTCGGCTTCGGCTTGCGGCCGCGCATGGTTCGGTCCGATCTAGTAGATCAAAAGCAGGGTGGCCTGCTCGGGCCTGCGAAATCGCGCAGCGATTTGCGCGGGTCAGTGCCCGAAGCCGCCGTCGTGCAGCGCCGTGTGGCGCGAATGGCAGGTGTGGCACAGCACCTGGAGGTTCGTGCGGTCCAGGCGCCGGTGCGGGGCGCGGCGGATGCTGACCTTGTGGTGAACGTTCAGCCGGCTGGTCGAGCCGCAGCCCGGACGCTCGCAGAACGGGCGCTCGCGCAGGATCTCGGTCCGCAGCGCGCGCCATGCCTCGTCGTAGCCGCGGGCCGCAGGCGGCGGCCGCCTCTTGTCGGCTTCAGCCCTGACTTGGGATGGCGGACGCCAGCCCGCGGGCCGGTGCACTGGAGGGCGGGTCGGCATGAAGCCTCCTACGCGCCCTGGTTCGTCAATTTCGCAACCGTAAAAGAAAAACCCCCAAGCGGTTTGGCTCCCCAAGGCCTGAACTTTCGACCCCCCTACCCCCTGGCGCCAGGCCTATGCCGCCGGGCCAGCAGCGCCAGCAGGGCGGCCGCGCCGAGCAACGCCAGCGTCGGAGGCTCGGGCACGTCATGAGGCGGCTGTGCGTTGATCAGAGGCCCAAGCCCCGCCGGGCCAACGGAATTGCCCCCCACCGCGCGCGACCCTCCGGGGCCGCGCAAATCGCTCTGCGATTTCGCTGGCGTGGAGGGGGAACGGGCTTGAACACCCCCGCGTGCGTATTGCGACACATGCTCAGGCTGCGGCTGGCCGCCGCTTGCGAGCGTGCCCGATGCCAGCGCCGTCGCCAGTGCCGCCGCCTTGCCGCAGGCGATGGTGGCCTCCAAGGCGGTCCGCAGCGGCGCGTGCCAGGCAGGGTGGACAAAGCGCCAAGCCATCCAGCGCGCGACGGTGGCGGGGCTTACGGCGCGCCAGCACCTGGCGGCCGCGTCATAGATCATCACCACCAGGTCGCCGCCTCAGCGCGCCATCGGCCATACCCGGCGGAAGCGGTAGCGCCTCCGCCGACCGTCCCGCAGGCCGAGGCGGTAGCAGCCGAACACCAGCGCACCCGTCCCCACGAAGTGCGCCCACCACAGCCACTCGAAGCTCATGGCTCCTCAGACGCGTCGAACCGAGAGGTTCGCCGGACTACGCCACCCGAAGCTGCTGGTAGCTCGACTTCGCCGGCGAGCCACGCAGCACCTGGCCCATCATGTCCTTGGTGATCACCCGGTCCGGCGTCGCCGGCGTTGCCGCCACGGTCGCCACGTTGACCGTCCGAGCGCCCGCATAGGCCACCGGCGATCCGTTCATTCCCGCGATGACCTGGTCGCGCAGCTCCTCGTGGCGCTTCTTCAACGCCTTGAGCTGCGCCGAGATCGCGACGAACTCCTCGACCGCGGCCAGGAGCTTCTTGTTCCTCAGCACGGGATAGTTCGTCGTCGCCGTGTCGCGCAAATCGCTCTGCGATTTCGCTGGGGCTTCGGGAAGTGTCTCGCTCAATCGTTCTACTCCGGCAGGTATTTGGCCGAACCGTCGCCGGGCCGGGCATGGACGTATCGGGTGGTCGTGCTCAGGCTCCCGTGCCCGAGCGAGGCCTGCAGCACGTGCAGCGGCGCCCCGTGGTCGAGGCTGTGCGACGCATGGGCATGGCGCAGCCAGTGCGCGGACACCGCGTCCGGCAGCCCGGCCCGCCGTGCCGCCGCCTTGACGATGCGGTGGGCGGCCGACCGGTCGAGTGCTGCGCCGCGGCGCGAGCGGAACACCGGCGCCTCCGGCCCGGCCGACCCGCGCAACCACGTGCTGCTGCGTGTGGCCTACGCGACGGGGC
>CALMAB010000206.1:346-3251 GCA_937858325.1 uncultured Acetobacteraceae bacterium | reverse complement strand
CGTTGTCGGTGTCGTTCATCGCCCGGCGGAACCGGACGCGCCAGTTGGTGAAGCCGAAGGTGAAGCCGATGTAGAGCGTCACCGTCACCAGGGTGACGCCGGCGAAGCGCCAGTCGAACAGGTGCCACAGGATGCCGACCACCAGCACGACCTCCAGCAGGGTCGGCACGATGTTGAACACCGCCAAGCGCAGCACGTTCTCGACGCCGCCCGTGCCGCGCTCGATGGAGCGGGACAGCCCGCCGGTCATGCGGTCCATGTGGAAGCGCAGCGACAAGCGGTGCAGGTGCTGGAAGGTTTGCAGCGCGACCTTGCGCACCGTGCTCTGCGCCACGGCGGCGAACACCGCATCGCGCAGCTCGGCGAACCCGGCGGACGCGACGCGCAGCACCGCATAGGCCACGATCAGCCCCAATGGCACCGTGAGCGGGTGGTCCTTGGGGGACAGCGCGTCCACGGCGTGGCTGTAAACGATGGGGATGTAAACCGTCGCGACCTTGGCCAGGACCAGCAGGGCGACGGCCGTGACCACGCGCACGTGGGCGCCCACGTCCCCCTTGGGCCACAGGTAAGGCAGCAGCGAGCGCACGGTTTGGAGGCCGGTCCGCGTTGACGTGTCGGACGCGGCGGGCGGAAGGCTGGCAGGCTTCATGAGCCGTATGTGGCGACGGCCCGTGACCCTGGAAAGGCCGGGTGCCTGGGATGATCCGGGATTGTGGCCATATCGCCGGGATGCACGACCTCATGCGCCACATCGCCGCCTGCCGCAACGCCGCCTTGCCGGGCCGCCGGGTGCCGCTGCGGTTGGGGACCGAGCCGGTCGGATGGGTGCTGCCGGACACCGCGGCGGTGCTGGCCGCGCTGGGCGGCGTCATTGATGGGGGCGGGGTCACCATCCCGGCCAACCAGCTCTACGGCCTGGCCCGGCAGCTTGCCGACCAGGGACTGTGCCGGTTCCGCGATGAGGCGTTCGACGTGCGTGCAGCGCCGGACGGCCTCGTGCTGGCGCAGGTGGACCGCGGGGCGGTGCCGCTGCTGGGCGTGCAGGCGGAGGGCGTCCACCTGAACGGCCTGGTGCAGCGGTCGGACGGCCTATGGGTCTGGGTCGCGCGCCGGGCGGCGCACAAGCTGCTCGACCCCGGCAAGCTCGACCACTTGGTGGGCGGCGGCGTGCCGGCCGGGCTGACGCCCTGGGAAACGCTGGCCAAGGAGGCGGACGAGGAAGCCGCGATCTCCCCTGCCCTGATCGCCCGGGCGCTGCCGGTGGCAACGCTCAGCTACGCCATGGACTACGCGGAAGGGCTGCGGCGCGACCGCCTGCACTGCTACGACCTGCTGCTGCCGGAGGACTTCGTGCCGCGCCCGCGGGACGGCGAGGTTGAGTCGTTCGCGCTGCGCCCGCTGCGGGCGGTGCTGGACGAGGTGCGGCGTACTGATGCCTACAAGTTCAACGTGAACCTGGTGCTGATCGACCTGTTCCTGCGGGCCGGGCTGCTGGACACGGCGGAGGAACCACGCCTCCGGGCCGCGCTCGACGCGCCCTCCGGGTAGGGGTCCGGCTCAGGCGTCTGGCGGCACGGCGGCGATCGGGATTTCCCGCGGCTCCGGCGGCGGCTCGGGCGCAGCGGCTTGCGGTGCCGGCGCTTCGTCCTCGTCGTCCTGCGGAACGCTTTGCTGCTCGGCGGCCGGCGCGTCGCTGCCGTTGGCGCTGCCGTCCCGTTCGAAGTGCGGGCGGCGCTGCTGCGGCCCGGCGCCGTTAGTCTGGCCCTGCAGCTGGGCCGCCTGGTTCATGGCGTTCAGGATGCGGAAGTAATGTTCCGCGTGCTGGAAGTAGCTTTCGGCCATCACCCGGTCGGCCGAACTCATGGCATCACGGCCAAGCTGCAGATACTTCTCGAACAGCTGCTGCGAGGTGCCGCGGATGCGCAGGTCGGGGCCGTTGCTGTCAAACACATGGTTGCGGTTGAGCGGCACGTTGCCGGATTGATGCCTGATCGGAACGCCGCCACCGCCACCCCTATGGTTGCGTCCGCGCATACGTTTCACGTTCATTCTTATGGAACACTTTCCTGTTCGCGACCACCCTGGGACGCACGCGGGCGCGGCCCGGCGGCGGTCGTCTGGTGGCTTTTGGTTGCGCCCGCCAACGTGCAGGCAACACAAGCGAGATCGCGCCCGACGGGCCTCGATCCTGATCGCGGCCCTACCCTAGCGGCCCGGGGCCGTCCTATCAAACATTTTCTCTAGTTCCACCACCATCGCGCGAGGAATGCCGCCAAGGTCGGCGCGAAACGCCACCGGTCGCCCCGCCAGGGCCGCGACCGCCTCCGCCTGGCCGGCGCCGATCTCCAGCACCGCAACGCCGCCCGGCGCCAGCAACCGCGGCAGGGCGGCAAGGATGCGGCGGTATGCGTCCAACCCGTCCGCGCCGCCGTCCAGTGCGCCGGCCGGCTCATACCGCGCAACGTCCGGCATCAGCCAGGCGATGTCGCCGCCCGGGATGTAGGGCGGGTTGCTGAGCACCAGGTCGAAACGGCCCGCAAGCGCCGCGTCCCAATCGCCGCACAGGAACGCGGCCCGCCCCGCCAGCCCCAGCGCCGCTGCGTTGCGCGCGGCGAGCGAAGCGGCCTCTGCCGCCCGGTCCACCCCGACACCCCAGGCCGCCGGGAACTCGGTCAGCGCCGCAAGCAGCAGGCAGCCCGTGCCGGTGCCGAGATCCAGGATGCGGCCCACCCGGCCCCGGTCCGGCACCGCCGCGAGCGCCGCCTCGATCACCGCCTCGCTGTCGGGGCGCGGAATCAGGGTCGCGGACGAAACCTCGAACGACAGGCTCCAGAACTCCTGGCGCCCCAGGATCAGCGCCACCGGCTCCCGCGCGGCGCGCCGGGCCAGTAGGGCGCAGTAG
>CALMAB010000206.1:0-336 GCA_937858325.1 uncultured Acetobacteraceae bacterium | reverse complement strand
GCGACCACCCGCCCCGGGTCCCGCAGCCACGCTTCCCGCGACAGCCCGGCGGCGTGGCCGAGCAGCAATCGGGCGTCCAGCCGCGGGTTGTCCACCCCGGCCGCCGCCAGCCGCGCCGCGCCCTCGCGCAGCGCCTCGCCCACCGTCACTCTTGCGCGGCCAGCCGGGCGGCCTGGTCCTCGGCGGTCAGCCGGTCCACGATCTCGTCCAGGTCGCCTTGCATGATGCGGTCGATCTTGTGCAGGGTCAGCTCGACCCGGTGGTCCGACACCCGGCCCTGGGGGAAGTTGTAGGTGCGGATGCGCTCGCTGCGGTCGCCGGTGCCGACCTGCGACT
>CALMAB010000205.1 GCA_937858325.1 uncultured Acetobacteraceae bacterium | reverse complement strand
GGATTGCGCTGGTGACGGGCGCCGGCAGCGGCGTGGGGCGCGCCGCGGCGGTGGCGCTGATGCGGGCGGGCTGGACCGTGGCCCTGGTCGGGCGCCGGGCGGACGCGCTGGAAGCCGCGGCGATGGAGGGCGAGGCCGGCCGGTCGATGGTGCTGCCCGCCGACGTGTCGCAGCCCGCGGCGGTGGACAGGGTGTTCGCCGCGGTGGAGCAGGCCCATGGCCGGCTGGACCTCCTGTTCAACAACGCCGGCATGGGCACCCCGGCGCTGCCCATCGACGAGCTTTCGGTGGAGCAGTGGATGGCGGTGGTGGGCGTGAACCTGACGGGATCGTTCCTGTGCGCCCGCAACGCCTTTGCCCTGATGCGGCGGCAGGCGCCGGGGGGCGGGCGGATCATCAACAACGGCTCGATCTCCGCCCATGCGCCGCGGCCCGGCTCGGTCGCCTACACGTCCACCAAGCACGCGGTCACCGGGTTGACCAAGTCGCTGTCGCTGGACGGCCGGCCGTTCAACATCGCCTGCAGCCAGATCGACATCGGCAACGCGGCGACCGAGATGACGGAGCGCATGGCCGCCGGCGTGCCGCAGGCGAACGGCTCGATGATGGTCGAACCGCGCATGGACGTGCGCCACGTCGCCGACATGGTGGTACACATGGCAAGCCTGCCGCTGGAGGCGAACGTCCAGTTCGTCACCGTGATGGCGACGCAGATGCCGTTCATAGGGCGAGGCTGACCGACCGGTCAGACGGGCGAGGCTGACCAAGGCGGTCAGACGGGCGAGGCTGACGGCGCCCTGGTCAGACAGGCACGGTCGCCGCGGGCTGCGGCGCTTCGGCCAGCGCGCGGCCGATTAGCGCCGCCATGGCGGCCCAGGTGCCGTCCCACGACATGCCGGCCAGCAAGGCGTCGGCCGCCGGCTGCCATGATGCGGGCCGGAGCGCCAGCGCTCGGTCGATGCAGGCGGCAAAGGCCTGCGGCGTGCCGGCAACCTGCACGCCGGGGCATCCGCCGTATTGCCGCACCACGTCCGCAATCGGCGTGGACACCACCGGCAGGCCGGCGGCGAGGTATTCCGGCGTCTTGGTCGGGCTGATGAACCGCGTCGCCTCGACCATCGCGAACGGCATGGTGGCCGCCTGCCAGTTCGCGGCGTAGCCCGGCAGGGCGGCATAGGCCTTGGCGCCGAGGTAGTGCAGGTTGGGCCGCGCCGGCAGGGCGCCGGGGTCGATCTTCGCCGTGGGGCCGATCAGCACGAACTGCACGCCGGGTCGGAGGTCGGCCACAGCGGCGAGCAGGCCGGCGTCCAGCCGCTCGTCCAGCACGCCGTAGAAGCCGACGCGGGGACGCGGGATGCGGCGCTGGTCCTCCGGGTCCGCGAGGCCGTCCCGCGCCGGCCGGAAATGCGCCGTGTCCACGCCGCTTGGGAACAGGTGCGCGTTGCCGTGGCCGCGGCGCTTCGCGTCGAACAGGCTTCGCCCGCCGGTGAACACGAGGTCGGCGCGGTGCAGCAACACCCGTTCGCGCGCCGGCAGGGCCGGGTCGGCGCCGGCAAAGGCCGACAGTTCGTCCATGCAGTCGTAAACCGTGACGCGTCCCTGCAGGTGTTCGGAGAACACCAGCGCCTGCGGCGTGTAGTACCAAAGGATCGGATCGCAGATCGTCTCGTCCCGCAGCATGGCGTCGAGCAGGCGGCGCTGGGCCGCGTCGGGGTCGCAGCCCCAAGGCAGATGGGGCTGCACGACCAGCACGCCCTCGGGCGACAAGCGCGTTTGGAGGCCGGGCATCCCGTGTTCGACCCAGACCGGCTCCTCCCAGTACACGACCCGCATGGCGGCGGCGGCGCGGGTCAGCAGGTGCTGCGGGCGTTGGAACACGAAGGCCCAGCGAAGGTGCGAGAAGCACAGAAGCGTTTGCCGGTCCCCAGCCGCCGAGGGCCGCCGCGCGTCCTGTCCGGCCTCCAACTGCATCCTGCGCCCTTCATCAGCCGAGCACTCCCCAACGTCCGATTGCGGACCGGGTTCGTTCGCATCCGGTTTCCGCGAAACCCGCGTGCCGCGGCGGAGTTTGTGCCCTGCCCGGCCGTTCCGCCGGGCCAACGGGACGAGAACCATGCCGGACGCCGACGACGACGACCCGAACGACCCCGCCGCGGCGGCGCGCGCCGCCCGCCTGCGCTACGTGTCGGACCGCAAGCCCGGCATCCGCCGCGCCGTGGACGGCGAGGGCTTCGCCTTTTTCGACACGGACGGCAGCCGCATCACGGAGGAGCGGACGCTGGACCGCATCCGCAAGCTCGCGATCCCGCCGGCCTACACGGACGTCTGGATCTGCCGCGACCCGCGCGGCCACCTGCAGGCGGTGGGCCGCGACGCGCGGGGCCGCAAGCAGTACCGCTACCACGCCCGCTGGCGCGAGGTGCGGGACGAGGCGAAGTACGGCAAGATGCTGACCTTCGGCCGCGTGCTGCCGACCATCCGCGCCCGGGTGCGGCAGGACCTGGCGCTGCACGGCCTGCCGAAGCGCAAGGTGCTGGCCGCCATCGTGGCGCTGCTGGAAAAGACCATGATGCGGGTCGGCAACGAGGAGTATGCCAAGCAGAACAAGAGCTTCGGCCTGACCACGCTGCGCGACCGGCACGCAAAGGTGAAGGGCGGGCACCTGACGTTCGACTTCCGCGGCAAGCACGGCGTCGAGCACCACATCGACCTGCAGGACCGCCGCCTGGCCAAGATCGTGGAGCGTTGCCGCGACCTGCCGGGGCAGGACCTGTTCCAGTTCGTGGACGGGGACGGGGAAACCCACGGGGTCGGCTCCGACGACGTGAACGAGTACTTGCACGAGATCTCGGGGGAGGAGATCACCGCCAAGGACTTCCGCACCTGGGCCGCGACCAACCTGGCCGCGGAGGCATTGGCGGCGGCGGAGGTGCACGACACCAAGACCAAGGCCAAGCGCGCCTTGGTGGAGGCGGTGGAAAGCGTCGCCAAGCGGCTCGGCAACACCCCGGCGATCTGCCGCAAGTGCTACATCCACCCGGCGGTGTTCGAGGGCTATTTGGACGGCAGCCTGGCGGAAGGCCTCAAGGCGCGGGCCGACGAACTCCTGGAGCACGACGGCGCCGGGCTGTCCGCGCGGGAG
>CALMAB010000204.1 GCA_937858325.1 uncultured Acetobacteraceae bacterium | reverse complement strand
GCCCTATCCGGCCTACCCACCGCAGGGCTACCTGCCGCCGCCCTACGTCGCCCAGCCGCCCGTCGCCGCGCCGCGGCCCGGTCCGGTTCCGCTTTACCCGGTGCCTCGGCGGGAGGCCGCGCCGGCGCCAGAAATCTCCGTGGACCCGTTGCCCGAGCCGGAACCGCTGCCCGAGCCGGAGGCGCCGGCTGCCTCCATCCCGGAAACGCCAGCCATCCCGGCGCCGGACGCGGCTCCACCACCTCCCGCCCAGGCGGGACCCGGCGGGGATGTCTTGCAAGGCTTTCGCCCGATGCGCGGGCAAACCCGGCCGGGCATCTGATGCTGTCGGCCGCGTGCTTGCATCGTTCCCGCGTCATTGCGAGGAGCGCAGCGACGCGGCAATCCAGGGGCCGAGCGCAATGCTGGCGGCCCCTGGATTGCCACGCCGCAAGGGCGGCTCGGCAATGACGAAAGGGGAGGAGCAAGGGGCCGTTGATGTAAGCAGGCACCCGTTGGCGCGAGTTGCGAATGCCCGCGCAAGGGTCAAGCTTCCCGCAGCCGCTGCACCCGCAGCGGCACCGGCGGATGGCTGAAGTTGACCAGGGCATAAAGCGGGTCGGTCGTCAACGTGCTGGCGTTGTCGCGTGACAGCCGGACCAGCGCCGACATCATCGGCTCCGCGCCCACCATGCGCCGGGCGAAGTCGTCGGCCTGGTACTCATGGCGGCGGCTGAGCCAGTTGGCCGCGATGCCCAGGAGCGGCCCGGCCGCCTGAACCACCAGCACGCCCACCACCAGGGCCAGGGCGTCATCCCTATGCGTGATGCCGAAGGAGGGCAGCAGCCAGGGCTGCCGGCACAGCCAGCCAATGGCGAAGAGCGCCAGGAACAGCAGCACCGCCGTTTGCAGCAGGCCGATCAGGATATGGTTCAGCTTGAAGTGGCCAAGCTCATGGGCCAGCACAGCTTCCAACTCCGCCTCGCTGTTGGAGGCGATCAGCGTATCGAACAGCACGATGCGCTTGGCCCGGCCCAGGCCGGAAAAGTAGGCGTTGCCGTGGGCGGAGCGGCGGGACGCATCCATGACGAACAGGCCGGACGCCTTGAAACCGCAGCGGCGCAGCAAGCCCTCGATCCGGTCGCGCAGCGGACCGTCGAGCGGGGTAAAGCGGTTGAACAGCGGCGCGATCCAGCGCGGGTAGGCGTCCATTATCGCCAGCATGAGCAGGACCATGCCCAGCCACGCCCAAACCCACCAAGGGCCGGGCTGCCGCATTAACCACAACAGGCCGTAGAGCAGGGGCACGCCGAGGCCGAGGGACAGCGCGGCGCCCTTCAGCTTGTCGAGCGCGAACGCGCTGGGCCGGGTGCGGTTGAAGCCGAACCGCTGCTCCACCCCGAAGGTGCGCAGGGCGGCGAACGGCAGGCCCAGCACCCAAGACACCGCGCCGGCTGCGATGAGGAACAGCACGCTGCGGGTGAGGCTGGGTGCAACCCACGGTTCGACGGCGCCATACAGCGCGTCGTAGCCGAACACGGCCCAGCCCAGCGCCACGGCCAGGCCGAACAGCGACGCCGCCGCGCCCAGGCGCAGCCGCGCCCGCTCGTAGTCGGCGGCGCGCTGGTGCTCCGCCAGGCTGACCGCGTCGGCGAATCCCGGCGGCACGGCGCCGCGGTGGCGCGCCACGTGGGCGGCTTGGCGGGCACGCAGCACCAGGTCAAGCGCGGTCGCGGCGATGGACGTCAGGACGAACAGCAAGAGCAGGATCGGCATGGAAACCGATATAGGTGCGCGGCCCGGCGCTGCGACGGGGACCGCACGGGATGCCCGGCTTCAAGCCTATGCAAACCGGGCGGACACCACAGCTTTGCAGCAGACCGTGCCCGATTGGGGCAAAGGAGGGGCCCATGCTGCTTGTCCTCGGCTGCGCCGTGTTGCTGCTGTTCGTCGTGCCTTGGATGCTTTTCGGCCTGGGCCGCATGATCGAGACGGCCACCAGCGGCCGGGCACGTGCAGCGGCGCGGGCCGATGCCGCCCGCGCGGGCGATGGGGCGGCGCAGGCGGCGTGGTTCCGACGGCCAATGCGGCCGGCATTCGGCACGCCGCGCCGGGCTTAGGGGGCTTGGCGCCCGGACGGGCAAAGGCCGAGCGCATCCCTGGCCGACCCCCGCCCGCAAGGGCCTTTCAGGTCGGAGGCGATGCCGAACCCGCCCTGGTACTCCCATACCGTCCAGCCAATCGACCGCTGCTCCAGCGCCGTCCGGACGTCGCGGAGCCAGGCCGCGCGGGACTCCGGCGGGACGGCGCCGTTGAACACGCCGAACTCAGTGACCACCAGCCGAACGCGGTGCGACTGCGCCCAATGGGCGGCCACGTCGATCTCAGCCTGCAGCGCGCGGGTGTCGCCGTAGTCCCGGCCGTAGTTCGCAAGGTCCTGGCGGTGCGACGCCCGCGCGCGGGCGGCAACGGTCCTGACGTTGCCGGGCTCCGCCGGGTACTTGAGGCCGCGCACCGACTCAAGGCTCGGCTCCACCCAGTCCGCGCCCTGGGTGGTGAACAGCCCCGGGCTGTAGAAGTGGAACACGTAGGCAACGTTGCTGTCCGCCAGCGGCGTCAGCGCGGACAAGGCCCATGGCGTGTCGTCGGGCGCGGCCGTGAGCAGGACGGTGTGGTTGGGCGCCGCGGCCCGGATATGGGCGAGAAGCTCGCGCTGCCACGGCTCCCACCGCTTGCCGTCGGTAAAGGCCGGCTCGTTCAGCGCCTCGAAGATCATCAGGTCCGGGGTGAAGACGGCGTAGCGGGCGGCCATCCGGTCCCAGGCGGCGCCGAGCCGCGGCAACACGTCCTCCGTGGAAGCGTCGGTGGGGTGCAGCGCGCCACTGTGGTTGTCCAGGATCACCGCGACGCCCTGGCGGAGCGCCGCGCACACGAAGCTGTCCAGGCGGCGCAGCTTCTCGTCCGGGGCGCCGCCCGCGGGCCAGGACAGCACCCATGCCGGGTCGAACGGGATGCGGACGTGGCGGAGCCCGACCGCTTTCAGGGTGCGGATGTCGGCCTCGTCCTGCGATGGGCCTGGCGCCGGGTCGAACAGGGTCGTCATGTTGACGCCCCTCGACAAGGCCTCCTCGCGTGGCCCGGGCACGTGCCCCGCGTTCACGGCCTGCGCGCAGGCCCGGGGGTCCGATGACGGCCCGGGCGGCGCCGCGGAGGACAGCGAGGCCCGGGACAGCAAGGCCGCGAGCAGGACGAAGCAAGCTGTCAGAAGCCGGGCCATGTCACCCCGGCAGCCGCTCGTTGAGGATGGCCGGCCTCCGTCCGTTCGCGGCGAGGATGGCGCAAAACAGCACCAAGAGGCCGACGGCGTAGGGTGAATACGCTTCCTCCTGGAACACGCCGTTGACCAGACCGATCCAAAGCCCGATGAACATCAGGTCGGTCAGCGCCGCCCCGGGCCGGGGCGCGGTCCCGAACGGCGCCTTTTGCAGCAGCCTGACCAGGGCGGCAAAGATCGCGACGCTTCCGACGCCCATCTGGTAAAGCATGACCCCGACCGCGCTTTCCAGCCCGACATCGGCGGAGCCGGCGTGCTGCATCTTCTCCCAATACGCTTTGGATACGGTGGTGCCCAGGTTGCCCCCCGCTCCCAGCCCGTGGCCCAGCGGGTTGGACAGGAACCCATAAACACCCCCCATGAAGCCCAGCGCATGGAAGTCGCCGATCTCGATGCCGGTCCGGACGCCATAGATGACGTAGAAGGCAGAGAAGCCCAGGGTGGCGGTGATGAGCAGCGGCTTGCTTCTTGTGAGGCACCACAGGATGTATAGGGCGGTGGTGATCGCGAACAGCACGGTCGCCCCCTTGACCCCGGCGCTGATGCTGAACGCCAGCAGGACGGGCACCAGCTCGAACCGGCCAAGGCTCATCAGCACCAGCTCGGATATCGAAAGCACGTAGGCGTAGCTGATGCTGTGCATGTTCGGACCGCCGAAGCGGAAGCTGTCCTCGCCTCCCGAAAGCAGGGGGGAGTTGAACCAGACGCCTGTCTGCGTCTCGATCACGGAATGCACGTCGTAGAGATACCGGTCCGCCAAGAGGCCCTCGTTCTTGAGGTTGAAGAAGTCCCTTGCGTTGACCAGGTCCAGGTACCAAGCCGGGTCCGCGATCTCAAGCGCCGACATGATCAGGCCCACGAACACGGCGAGCAGGAAGCAGGTGGCGGCCGTGCGGTATCCCCACGACGAACCCAGCCTCAATCCGATCAGCAGGCTGAACAGCATGGCCGAAACGGACCGGAACGAGATGATGGCGCCAACCGGGCCTTGCACGGCGGCGCCGATGGCCATGTAAGCCGCGGCGACGGCAATCGCGGCGAAGGCATATTGGCTCAGTCGCTTGATCTGGGCGTCGTTCGAGCGGAGAAGGTCAACAGAGAACGCTCCCGCCACGACCACCGCGCTGATGAACGACGATCCCGACAGGGCGACGTAGCTGTTGTGGCTCATGCCCGGGCTGAAGATCGAGACCAGCACGTTCTGGTACAAGACGATCTGCAGAAAGACGACGAACGCCGGCAGCGGCTTGTTGGACGCGAGCCACGCCAGCCCGGCCATGCACACCACGATGCACGCCGGGCTGACTTCCTTCACGAGAACGATGTGGCAGATCAGCCCGAAGACGCCGATGGCCTGCCAAGCGAGGGCATGGACGATGGCCGTGGGCACCGACAGCTCATGATAGGGCTGGATGGTCGGCAGCCTGGCCGGCGCGGCGGCGAAGCTGCGGCTAACGTAGGTCATGGCGCAAACCGCTTCGCTTGATACGGGATTTCAACATTGGGACCAATTCAAAGCTCTGCCGGCTTCGCGCCAAGCCGGACTCGTGCCGCAGCAGGATCAAACAACTTTTCTTGCAGTTTCGCAATGAACAATGGGGACGGGGATCGTTTGGTCCGCAACCGCTGCGGGGGCGAGGGTCAAACCGAGGACCGGCGCTTCGCCTCGGCCCGGGGCTCACGGAGGCTTCCTACGTCAACAAAACCGGCGGTATTTAAAGTTTTGTCTTGCGCTTGCCGAACCACGCCCAGCCAAGGCCTACCGACGTTGCGCTGTTCGTTTTAGTATCGTTATTTCAGCCGGTCCGCACCTCAGCCGATTGATGGAACCCTCCAATGGCCGCCACACCCGCCCCGGCAAGCGCCAAGCCGACCTTTGACGACGAGTTCAACGCGTTGTCCCTGGACGACGGCAAGACGGGCACGTGGGCCCCCTCCCTTTGGTGGTGTCCCAACGGGAACACCGATCCCACCATAAGCTCGTGGGAGGTCAACCCGCTGTGGGGACCGACCTCGGCCGCCGACGCCAACGTGTATTCGGCCAGCAACGGCGTGCTCTCGGTGGCGATCAGGCCGACGCCCGCCAGCGTCAGCGCCGCCGTGAACAACACGCCGTTCCTCGCGGGGGAACTCACGACGCACCGCACGTTCTCGCAGACCTACGGCTATTTCGAGATGAACGCGAAGCTCGCCGCCGGCGCCGGGGTGATCTCCGCCTTTTGGCTGTTGCCGGCCGACGGGTCCTGGCCGCCCGAGCTGGACGCCATGGAGGTGCTCGGCAACAGCCCGACGACGCTGGTGATGACCGCCCACTCCGGCAGCGGCACCACGCCGCAATGGGCCGACGTTCCCGACACGACCCAGGGCTTCCACACCTACGGCGTCGATTGGGAGCCGGACAAGATCACCTGGTACTTCGACGGCAAGCAGATGGCGCAGACGGCCACGCCGGCCGACATGAACAAGCCGATGTACATGCTGATCGACACCATGACCGGCACGTCAGGGTCCTGGGTCGGCGCTCCGAAGCCCGGCACGGCCAGCCAGATGCAGGTCAACTACGTTCGGGCCTATGCCGCGAAGCCGGACCTCTCGTCGGGCGGCTCGCCAAACCCGGCCAGCCCAACCACCCCGCCGCCCGTTCCCCCGTCCAAGGCGACGGACACGCTGGTGCTGCAGCTGTCGGAGGACGCGTGGC
>CALMAB010000203.1 GCA_937858325.1 uncultured Acetobacteraceae bacterium | reverse complement strand
ACGACGCCCGACATTTTCAAGCTGAACCCGCGCCACCTCATCCCGGGACCAAACACCTAGGTTGCTGACCGCCCCCGGAAAGCGGGCGGCGTGGGCCATCGCGACCATGCCGCCATAGCTGGTGCCGATGCTGACCACCGGGTCCAGCCCGAGATGGCGGCACAAGGCTTCCATATCCTCGACGTTCTCGTCCAGCGTGTAGCGCGCCAGGTCGGAGCGCCCGGACCGCCCCTGGCCGCGGTGGTCGAAGTAGATCAGCTGCATGGCGTCGGCGAGCGGTGACATGGCGGGCTTGAACCCGGAATGGTCGCCGCCCGGGCCGCCATGGACCACCATGGCCGCGGGGCGCTCGCGCATGGCGGGGCCGTCCGGCACCAGCCCGGCGCCTTCCACGTCGAAAAACAGCGTCGTGCCTCGGACGTGGGCGTGCATCAAGCCTCCTTGCCTGGTGGATGGGAGGGGCAGCGGCCGGTCACTGCGCCTGGGCAGCGCCGGCCATCAGCGGCGCCAGGTCGATGGTGGCGGCCATGGCCTCGTAGCCCGCCCGGTTGGGGTGCAGCTTCTCGCCCGGGCCGCCGGTCGTGCTTTCCGGCACGAACTCGGCCCGCATCCCGCCCGTGGCCGGGTCCAGCGTGGCGGCGGCGAAGTCGGCCACCCCGTCGAACAGGCCGCCCGAGCGGCTGAACGCGTCCAGCGCTTGGCGCGTGCCATCCTGCGCGGCGCTGCCGTGCGCGGCGCTGCTGCTGCCGAGCGCCGTGGTCACGGTTGCGCCCACCACGCGCACGCCGGGAAAGCGCTGCCGGATGCGCGCGACGCCCCGCTTCATGCCGTCGATCACCAAGTCCGCCGAGGCGTTGCCGTTCTTGCTGAAGTCGTTGATGCCCTCCAGCCAGACCACCGCCGTGACGCCGGACAGGGTCAGCACGTCGCGGTCCAGCCGGTCCAGCGCCGACGGCCCGCCCGGAACCGGCGCTTGCGTGGAGTACTCGGCCGGACCTGCGACCTGGTTGCCGCCGATGCCGGCGTTCACCACCGCCACCCGGGCCGCGCCGGCCGCCAGCAGCCGCTGCTGCAGCACGTCCGGCCATCGGTCGTCGCCGTTCAGGGTCGAGGCCGTGCCGTCCGTGATGGAGTCGCCCAGCGCCACCACCACCCGCGTGTCCTCCGTGGACGCCACATCGACAGCGTCGAGGAAGAACCAGGACGTGGTGCTGAACGGGAACTCCAGGACGCCGTCCGCATCGCCTTTGGCACCGGCGCCGGGCGCGGTCAGGTAGGAGGTGGTCAGCGCCTTGGCGTGCCAGGTCATCGGCCCGCTTTCCCCTGCCACGTGGAAGCTGACGGCCAGTCGGCGGCCCAAGAGCGCCGGGTCTGCCGGTGCGCGCACGAACGGCAGGGTGACCGGGTCGCTCCACACCGACTGGCCTGGCGGCACCGTCACCGTGGGCTGGCCCGAGAACGCCACCGCCTGGTTGCTGCCGGGTTCCAGCACCGAGCCGGACCGCTGCAGCCCGGCGAACACGCCGTCAAACGCGACGGGCCGGGTGCCGAGGGCGTTGGAAAAGCGCAAACGGACCTGCTGGCCCCACAGGCTCGGCCGCACCATCAGCCGCATCGTCTGGTCGCGCGCGCCGGTGTCGGCCGACGGGAAGGCGAAGCGCAGGTCGGGCTGCGCCGACGGGTTGCCGACGGGGTACGGTCCTTGGACCGATCCGGCCCAGCTTGTCGCCCAACGGCTCGGCTGGGCGGACGCAGGCATGGTGGAAAGAGTCATCAGGCAGGCAGCCAGGACATGCAGGTGCAGGCGCATGGGCGTTTCTCCCTTGGATGGTTGGGCGCCATCTTCTTGCCAATGGTCATAGCAGGTCCGCGTTGCCGGGCAACCGCTGCCTTCGGCAGCTTCAAGGCAGCGACTTCGGGTCGCTTCGCTGCTCGCCGACAACGGCGGAGGAACGGGGCGCAAGCCGCCTCGTTCAGGAAGCCCGATCTTGCCCGCACGGCGGTCGGCTATGCGATGCCCAAGCGGTTCACCCCGGGGTGGGAGTTCGTGCTGTCCAAGCGGTCCATGGCGGCGGCCTTTCGGCAGCATGCGGGCCGATTGGTGAAATGCGCCGGGTTCCCGGAACGGGTCTGGTGTGAGCGGGATTGGCCCCGTTCGGTGTGCCTGTCCCGGTTGTGCGGGGATTCTGGAAGGGTCCGTGATCCTGCGGCAGATTTTGGGAAACGCTTTGTGACCCTCGTCAACCTAGGAACTGTAAGAGCAGCCAGGGACCATTTCGCGCCGGCGCTGTGAGGCGGTAGCCACCATGCATCGGTGCATGTGACGCAGTTACCAGCGCCTGTTTTCATCCCCGGCACCGGCGCCCAGCCTGTCGGGAAGCCAGATGGGCGTTTGAAGTCCTGGCAAACATGCTGGACATAACGGACCGGGACATTGCCGAGCTTGACGACGGGGATCTGCGCAGCCTCGTCGCCTTCCTGTGCGAGGCGAGCTTGCAGCGGGCTGGCCTGCCGACCTCTGCCGTGACCTGGGGTGGGCACCAGGAGGCGCCTGACCGCGGGCTGGACGTCCGCACAGATCTGCCGGCCAACACGGCTACCCGTGGCTACGTTCCCCACCCGGCGATCCGGGATCTCGCCGCCCGGGGCAGGGCCTACGTGATCGCCAGTTCAGCGGCCTCGCTGACGGACGCCGCGTTGGCCGGGCACCGTGCCGCAGGCCGCGGCGGAGGTGCCCAGCTGCGAGCATCTCGCACCCGACTTTCGCGTGCTTGATCGCATAACGCACGTCTGCGCCGCCTCACCGTTCGCAGGTGGCCCGCCGTGACCAGCCCGGACGGATGCCCAAACCCCGCCACGAGCGGCAGCGTCTCGCTTTTGCCGGGCGGCCCTGGCCGCTGCAACGTCGCGGTTCCGCCGAAACGCGGAGCGCAGCGGATTGCGAAGCAGTTGCGCGATGCGGCTGGGACCACGCCGCACGTCTCGCAAGCCCGTTCCCGGACGGAAAGGGGCAACTTGCTGCTTGCGGAGCTGGACCGGGTTGGCGAAGCCGCGGACTGGTGATCACCGGTTCAAACATCAGGCCGCCACACGCCGGGCCCATTCGGGAACGGTGATCAGATCGCGATGCTGCGAGCGCAGCGCAGGAATGTCGGCCTGGAAACCCGAGTCCGCGATCCAGCGCATCATGATCTTGTACTCGGCCGGCACCTTGCCTTGCAGGAAGGACGGCACCTTCAGCGAAATGGCCGGCCCGAGGCCCGCCCTGCGCATGGCCCGGACCAGCTCCTTGCGGGTCACGGCGTCGCCGGCGAGCTCGATCGCCTGGCCAATGTAGCGGTCAGGATCGTTGAACGCGTCGGCGGCCAAGCGACCGATGTCGGCCGTCGCCACCATCTGCACCTTGCTGTCCTCGGCCACGTACGTCCGGATCATGGCAAGCATGATCGTGCGGAACTGGAACGTGCCGAAATTGTCCATGAAGAGCACCGGCCGCAGGATGGTGGCCGGCAAGCCGAGCTGCGCGATGTGCTGCTCGACCCGGCCCTTGCTCTCGAAATGAGGAACGCCGGAGCGGCGGTCGGAGCCTGCCACCGAGGAATAGACGAAGTGCTTCGCACCGGCCTTGCTGGCGGCGTCAGCCACCATCTTGCCCTGCTTTTCTTCGCGCTCAGGTCCGCCTTCCAGCGGCGTCTGGACGCTGTAAACGCCGTGGACGCCCTGCATCGCACGCTCAACGGACGCTGCGTCGTCGAGGTCGCCCTTGACCAGCGTCACGCCGCGCCGCCCGAGCGCCTGCGCGCCCTTCGAGGCCGGGTCGCGAACCAGCGCGTTGATTTCTCGGCCTCGCCTGTCCGCAAGCAGTGCGTCGATTGTGGCTCCTCCCTGCTGGCCGGTGGCGCCAAGTATAAGTAAGGTCTGCGTCATGATGATCGCCTCCAAGTTTTTTTCGGTAAGGGTGGCAAGCGCCTGATGATCACGGATGCGGCGCGGGGCGCAGCGGGTCCGGGCCGGGCAGGGCGTCCATGCCGTAGCGCCCCGGCGAAACGGAACCCATCGCCGGCGGCGGCCCCATGCCCTTGGGCGGCAGGACGCGCTCGGTCGCGGGCGTGCCCCGTTTGATCACCAGCGCCTCCATGCTCGCGGGCGTGTAGCCGTTGAGGAAGCGCGCGGTCTCGCTGTCCACGCGGAAGGCATGGCGGGTGTCGCGCGGCATCACGATGAAGTCGCCCCGGCGCGCGGTCCTGATCTCCTCGCCCATCAGCAAGGTGATCTGGCCGTCGAGCATGTAGAAGATCTCGTCGGACCAGGTGTGCTTGTGCGGGCCGGGGCCGGACCCTTTGGGCAGCAACTGCTCCATCATCGAGAACCGGCCGCCCGTGTCGCTGCCGTCCGCGAGCACCATCCACAGCACGTCCGCCATCCAAAAGGCGGGCGCCGTGTCGGCATTGCTGATGAACGGCACCGATCCGGGGATCGGCGGCAAGGGGGCGGGCGTGTTGTTGCTCATGGCAGGCTCTCCTTGGGTGGCCTCGTCGAATGTGACGATCAGGCAGCGGCCCGGCGGGGCAGCGTCCGCGCGGCGAACTGGGCGAAGCTTTCCAGCTTCAGATCGGGGTAGCGGTCGTTCTGCAGGTCGGAAAGCGCCGTCTGGCCGGTCAGCATGGTGAGCTGGTAGGCCAGCATCACCGCCTCCAACGGGTTGGCCGCGTCCTTGGCCGCCGCCGCCATCGCGGCGCGCAGGTCGGCCTCCGAGCCGAGCGGGCGGCGCTCGAACATGCGGCCGGTCTGCGCCTCGACCACATCGGCCGCGCCGAGGATCGAGATGCGGTCGCCGGCGAAGGCGAACTTGCCGCTCCCGACGCTCCGGTCCAGCGCGACGCGCGCCGTCATCCGTGCCGTGTCCTCGACGCCCGTGACCTCGATGGGCTGCGTGCCGTCGCCCCAAAAGCGCACAACGCCGTCGCCGCCGATCACGCCTGCCCCCGGCTTGAACAGGTCCATGAATCCGCCCTGCAGGACGTGGACGTGCTCGATGCCGGTCGCGGCGATCCTCTCGTCCGCGGCGCGGCGCAGGTCGAACACCATGTGCTCGCCGGGCGTCGCCTTGAACAGGTCGAGCGCGAAGTCGGACGGCAGGATGCGGCGCACGCCGTTGCGGCGGCCCGCCTCGGCCAGCGCCACCTGGCCGTCGATGATCACGTCCGGCCCGCCCTGAACGGCGGACACGATCACGTCCACCCCCCGCGTCGCGCGGTCGAGCGAAGCGCGGTCGGCGAGGTCCCCTTCGATGATCTCGGCACCCCGCGCCAGCAGCGGGTCGAGGGCTGCGCGCTTGCCGGCGTCCCCGCCGCGCACCAGCAGGCGGACACGGGCATCGGGCTGGTCCAGCAAACAGCGGGCGATCTGGCTGCCGAGCATGCCGGTCGCGCCGGCGAGGAGAACGGTTTGGGTCATGGGCCAGGATCCTTTCGGGTTCGCTCCCAACCATTTGGCCGTTCCCCTGGACTGGCATTAGTGGGCGAAACCTGGACAGCGCGGTCCCGCCGTGGAACGCTCGGCCCGATGTTCGATCTCACCGACTTGCGTGCCTTCGCCCGCATCGCCGACCTCGGCAGCCTGTCGGGCGCCGCCCGCGCGCTCGGCATGCCGAAGTCCTCCGCCAGCCGCTCGCTCGCGCGCTTGGAGGCCGCAGCCGGGGCGGCGCTGATCGAGCGCTCGACACGGCACCTGCGGCTGACCGACGCCGGGCGCCTGCTGCAGCGCCACGCC
>CALMAB010000202.1 GCA_937858325.1 uncultured Acetobacteraceae bacterium | reverse complement strand
GTGCTGCCAACAGAGCTGCCATCGGGAGTATCTGGGCCGCTGCTGTCGCTGCTCCGGGGTCCCGGCTCGGCCTTGCTGCAGTTCAACGGCCCGCCCGACGCGCTGACCGCCAGGCTGAGCGCGGAAGCGTCGGACCTCCGGGCAGAGGCACAGCCGACGCTCAACCTGCTGACCCGGCGCTGGGCCGGTCCGGCCACGCTGCGCCATCCCGGGGCGCCGCGGCTGCTGGAGCAGGCGGGGTTTGGCAGCACCGCGGCCTGGCTGGGCGACGGGTCGATGTCGATGCGCGCGCAGATCACCGCCGGGGATGGGCGCGCGGTGCTGGACCACTTCAACCTCGTGGCCGGCGCGCTGCGGGCCAGCGGGCAGCTGACGGTTGAAGCGCCGGGCGGGCTGGGCCGCCCCCCCGTGTCGGTTTCGGGCCAGGTCGCCGCCGAAACGCTGCCGCTGCCGTTGCCTTATCTGCGCTCCACGGACCCACTCCCCATCGCCGCCCTGCTGGGATGGCAGATGTCGGTGCGGCTGGAGGCTGATCAGGTGCTGCTGGCGCAAACGCCGGCGTTGCAGGGCTTCTCGACAGAACTGACCTTGCGGGACGGCACGCTGACGGCCCCGCGCGCCACGGCGCGGCTGAGCGACGGCACGGTGTCCGGCAGCGCGTCCTTGGCGGTTGACGGCGGGCCGCCGCGCTTATCCGTCCAAGGCGAGGTTTCGAACGCGGCGCTGACCGGCGCGGTGCTGGAAACGGCGGTGGACCTGACCGCAGGCTCCGTCAATGCCAAGCTGGACCTCCTCGCGGCCGGATACAGCCCGGCGGCGCTGCTCGCGACGCTGTCCGGCTCGGCCGAGCTTTCCGTCCGTGACGGCGTGGCCGCCGGCTTCGACATCCCTGCCGTCCAAGCCGCCCTCGCCGACCCAGACCGACGCCGCATCCCTGCCGAGGCGGCCGGCGCGTTGACGACCGGCGCGTCGCCGTTCAGCCGCCTCGACCTGCCGTTGCAGGTCCAGCGCGGCGTGCTGTCCGGAGAAGGCAGCCTTCTCAGCCCATCGGGCCGCGCGCGCTTGTCCGGCAGCATCGACCTGCTCGGCGCGGCGGCGGACGGGCGCATCGTCATTTGGCCCGACGTGCCCGAGCCGTCCGGGCCGGAACTCGGGCTGCGCATCACCGGGCCGGCCGAGGCGCTCACGCGCACGCCGGAGCTTGCGGGCTTGACGCTGTGGCTTGCCGAACGGCCATGAGCCGGGCTGGACGGCCCCAATGCTGGATCAGTGCTGGACCGGCAAGCCGCTGTCCAGCACCTCGAACATCACGGCCACCAAGTTGGAGGCCGTCCCGGTGAAGCCGGCGCGGTCAGCGTCCTGCGCCAGGCTGAGCAGCCGGTCTGCGAGCATCAAAGGGCTAAACGGAACACGTTCGGTCGGGGCGGCGGGCACGATCGATTCCATGACTCTTCTCTACAAACTGCGACGGCTATTCGTCACGCTAGCATAATGTACATCAACTTGTTGCGAAAACGTTAAGCCCGCTGCTGTAAGGCGACAATTCTTAGCGCCGACGCGAGCGGCTGGCCGAGACTGCGCGCCGCATCGACGGCCGCCACCAAGGCGGAAAGCGATGCGCCGCGCCGGGCGGCGATGTCGGACAAGACCGACCAGAACTCCGGCTCCAGCGCCACGCTGGTGCGGTGGCCGGACAGGCTGAAGCTGCGCTTGACCAGGCCCAAGCGGCGCCCGGGTCAGTCGCCGAGGGTCGCGCCCGGCTGGGTCATGTCGGCCGGCACCACCCAGCGGTCGAAGTCCTCCGGCGACACGAAGCCGAGCCGCTCCGCCGCGTCGCGCAGCGTCATGTTCTCGGACAATGCCAGCTTGCCGATCCGCACCGCCTTGTCGTAGCCGATGCGCGGGTTGAGCGCCGTGACCAGCATCAGCGACTTCGCCAGGTTCTCGGCGATGCGGTCCCGGTTCGGCTCCAGCTTGTCCACCATGTTGTGGGCGAAGCTTTCCGCCGCGTCCGCCAGCAGCGCCGCGGAGCCGAGCACGTTCTGGATGATGAGCGGCTTGAACACGTTGAGTTCCAGGAAGCTCTGCGCCGCGCCGACCGTCACGGCCACGTGGTTGCCCATCACCTGGGCGCACACCATGGTCAGCGCCTCGCTTTGCGTGGGGTTGGTCTTGCCCGGCATGATGGAGGACGACAGCCCGTCCGCCGGCACGACCAGCTCCGACAAGCCGGAGCGCGGGCCGGACCCCAGCAGGCGCACGTCGTTGCCGAGCTTGTTCAGTGACACCGCGAGCACGTTCAGCACGCCCGACAGCTCCACGAACACGTCATGCGCGCCCATGCCCTCGAACTTGTTGGGGTTGGGAGTGAAGGGAAGGCCGGTCAGCGCCGCCATGCGCTCGCAGAACACCGCGTCGAAGCGCGCGTGCCGGTTGAGGCCGGTGCCGACGGCGGTGCCGCCCTGGGGCAGGCTCAGCAGCCGGGGCATGGTGTCGCCCAGCCGCTCCAAGCCCAGTTCAACCTGCCGCGCCCAGGCGGCGAACTCCTGGCCGAGCGTCACCGGCACCGCGTCCATCATGTGGGTGCGGCCCACCTTGACGATGCCGTCCCACTCCGCCGCGCGCCGGGCAAGGCTCTCGTGCAGGGTGCGGAGCGCCGGCAGCAAGCGGTGCTGCACCGCCTCGGCCGCCGCCACGTGCATCACCGTCGGGAACGAGTCGTTGCTGCTTTGCCCGCGGTTCACGTGGTCGTTGGGGTGCACGGGGGAGCGGCTGCCGCGGGGCTGGCCCAACGCCTCGTTGGCGCGGTTGGCGATGACCTCGTTGGCGTTCATGTTGGTCTGGGTGCCCGACCCGGTTTGCCAAACCGGCAAGGGGAACTCCGCGTCCATCTGGCTCGCGGCGATCTCGGCCGCGGCGCCGGCGATGGGCCGGGCGATGTCGGGGGGCAGCTCGCCGAGCGCCTCGTTGGCCTCGGCGCTCGCCTGCTTCTGCAGGCCCACGGCGCGGATCAGCACGGGCGGGAAACGCTCGTGGCCGATGCGGAACAGCAGCCGGGCGCGCTCGGTCTGCGGCCCCCAGTAGCGGGCGGCATCGATCTCGATCGTGCCGAGGCTGTCTGTCTCGGTTCTTGTCGTCTCGGTCATGGCGTTCCTCCGCCCCGCAAACGCGCGGCGGCCCATTCGGCTGCCTCGGCCACCACGGGATTCGCGTCCGCGTGAAGGCGCTCCGCCGCGGGGAGCAGGGCGGGGTCGCCGGAGTTGCCGATGGCCACGAGCACGTTGCGCACGAAGCGGTCGCGCCCGATGCGCTTCACGGGGGAGCCTGCGAAGCGGGCGCGGAACCCGGCGTCGTCCAATGCCGCCAAGTCCGCCAAGGCCGGCGCCCGCAGGTCGTCGCGCGCCTGCAGCTTGGGATGCGCCGCATGGGCGAAGCGGTTCCACGGGCAAACGGCGAGGCAGTCGTCGCATCCATAGATGCGGTTGCCCATCAACGGCCGCAGCGCCAACGGGATCGGCCCGGCGTGCTCGATGGTGAGATACGAGATGCAGCGCGTCGCATCCAGGCGGTACGGCGCGGGAAACGCATCGGTCGGGCAGGCGGCCGTGCACCGGGCGCAGGTGCCGCAGCGGTCGGCGTGCGCCGGGTCCGGCGGCAGGTCGAGCGTGGTCAGCACCTCGCCCAGGAACAGCCAGGAGCCATGCGCGCGAGATACCAAATTGGTGTGCTTGCCCTGCCAGCCCAGCCCGGCCTGCTGCGCCAGCGGCTTTTCCATCACAGGCGCGGTGTCCACGAACACTTTTACATGTGGCCCGAAACGGCTGGCGATGAAGGCGCCCAAGTGCTTTAGCATTCCCTTAACAACATCGTGATAATCTCGATTCCGGGCGTAAACCGAGACGTTGCCGCGGTCCGGCTGCGCCAACGCCGCCAGGGGGTCATCATCGGGTGCATAAGCAAGGCCGACCGCGACCACGCTGCGCGCCTCGGGCCAAAGCGCCTGCGGGTGGGCGCGCTGCTCCGCGCGGTCGGCGAGCCATCCCATGTCGCCGTGCTGGCCGGCGGCGAGGAATGTTGTGAGCCGTGCCCGCGCTTCGGGTCCCAGCGCGGCCGGGGCGAAGCCCACGGCGTGAAAGCCCAAGGCCAGCGCCTTATTGCGGATGCGCTGCTTCGCGGCGGCACCGGGCATTGTCATCGCGTCCTCGCTCAGGCTCTGGCGCTCCTGCTTCTGCTGTTGGCGGCCAGCGCTGCCAGTCCAGCTTGGTCGTGCGCGCTGGAACAGGTCACGGAGTTGCCGCTGCAATTGCTTGGCACCGTGCCCCTGGTGACTGCCGACATCAACGGCCAGGCGGCGAGCCTGGTGCTGGATACCGGGTCAAACGTCACCATGCTGAGCGGCATAGCAGCCAAAAGGCTGGGTGTCGCCTGGGACGAAGGTGCCCCGTTGCCGATCACAGGCGCCGGCGGGACGGCCGATGCCTTCGCGGCGACGATCCCGAGCCTTGCGTTGGGCGGCGATGAAACGTCCGACGTGGAGGTCCTGGTGGCACAGGGGCTGCCGCCGATGATCGACGGTGTGCTCGGGATTGACGTGCTGACCGACTACGAGGTTGATCTTGACGTGCCGCATCGGCGCCTTGTGCTGTATCGCGCCCGGCCATGCCCGGACGCTTTGCCGCCCTGGCCCATGCCGTTCACCCGTCTGCCGGTGGACCAACAGCAGTCTGGCCACCTGCTCACGCCCGCTGAGCTCGATGGGCGGCCGCTTCTTGGCCTTCTTGACACCGGGGCAGCAGGAACAGTCATCAGGCTGGCGGCGGCGCGGGATGCCGGCGTGACCGAGGCGGCGTTGCGGGCCGACCCAACCCAACGCGCGTACTCCCTCGACGGAAACGGCATTGCCGTGCATCAACAACGGTTCGAAACGCTCAAAATCGGCGCTGCCGTGCTGGAACAGCCGGTGCTGTACGTGGCCGACCTGCCCCCGTTCGCGGAGGACCTGGTTATCGGCGGCGATTACCTGGCGACCCGGCGCGTCTGGTTCTCCTTGAGCACTGGCCAGGTCTTCGTCGCCACGGCTGACCAGCCCTAGCCACGCCCGCGATACGGCGCCACGCCCTGGTCGGGCAGCCACACGCCTTCGGGCGGCGCGCCGGTTTGCCAGAACACGTCGATGGGGATGCCGCCGCGGGGATACCAATACGCGCCGATGCGCAGCCAGCGCGGGGCGACCGCCTCCACCACCCGGCGCGCCACCTCCATCGTGCACGCTTCATGGAACGCGCCGTGGTTGCGGAAGCTGGCCAGGAACAGCTTCAGCGACTTGCTTTCCACGATCCACTCGTCCGGCACGTAGTCCAGCACGACGTGCGCGAAGTCCGGCTGGCCGGTCAGCGGGCAGATCGTGGTGAACTCCGGGCAGGTGAAGCGGACGAGGTAGTCCATGCCGCGCTGCGGGTTGCCCACCCGCTCCAGCACCGCCGCGTCGGGAGAAACGGGCGCGGTGATCGCGGTGCCAAGCTGGGTCAGGACGGTGTAATCGGTCATCTCGTGTTCCCGGTCGTGTTCCCGGCGGCCCAGGCGGCGCGGACTTCGGCGGCGTGGGCGTCCAAGCGACGCCCGCTGATCGCTGCGCGCATCCCGCGCATCAGGGATTGGTAATAGGTCAGGTTGTGCTGCGTCAGCAGCATCGGCCCGAGCATCTCGTTCGCCCGGAACAGATGGTGGAGGTAGGCGCGGCTGTGCCGGGTGCAAGCGGTGCAGGCGCAATGCTCATCGAGCGGGCCTGCATCCTCGGCATGGCGGGCGTTGCGCAGGTTGAGCACGCCGCGCGAGGTATAGGCCCGCCCTGTGCGACCAGCGCGGGTGGGCAACACGCAGTCGAACATGTCGATGCCCCGCGCCACCGCCGCGAGCAGGTCATCCGGAGTGCCGACGCCCATAAGGTAGCGTGGCCGGTCCGCCGGCAGATGCGGCACCGTGCTCCCCACTACCAGGAGCATGATCGCCTGGCCTTCGCCGACCGACAATCCGCCAATTGCGTAACCCTCAAAGCCGATGGCCGTCAGCGCCTCTGCCGACGCCGCGCGCAGGTCCGGGAACACGCTGCCCTGCACGATGCCGAACTGGCCGTAGCCCGGACGCGCCGCAAAGGCGTCGCGGGAACGCGCGGCCCAGCGCATGGACAGCGCCATGCTGGCCTCCGCCTGCGCCGGCGTGGCGGGGAAGGGGGTACACTCGTCCAGCACCATGGTGATGGTGGCGTCGAGCTTGTGCTGGATCCGCGTGGCGCCTTCGGGCGTCAGCCGGTGCGCGCTGCCGTCCAAATGGGAGCGGAAGGTGACGCCGCCCTCGTCCATGGTGCGCAGGCCCGCCAGCGACATGACCTGGAACCCGCCGCTATCGGTCAGGATGGGGCCGGGCCAGTCCATGAAGCGGTGCAGCCCGCCCAGCCGCTCCACCCGGTCGGCGCCGGGCCGCAGCATGAGGTGGTAGGTGTTGCCGAGCACCAGCCCGGCGCCGGTGGCGCGCACCTGGTCCGCCGTCATCGCCTTCACCGTGCCGGCGGTGCCGACCGGCATGAACACCGGCGTTTCGACAGCACCGTGCGCCGTGTGCAGTACGCCGGCCCGCGCCGCGCCGTCCGTCGCCAGCACCTGGTGGCCGAAGCTCACGCCGCGCGCTCCAGCAAACAGGCGTCGCCGTAGGAGTAGAAGCGGTAGCCCTTTTCCACCGCGTGCGCGTAGGCCGCCCGCATCCGCGCCTGCCCGGCAAAGGCGCACACCAGCATGAACAGCGTGGAGCGCGGCAAATGGAAGTTGGTCATCAACGCATCGACCGCGCGGAACCGGAAGCCCGGCGTGATGAACAGTTGCGTGTCGCCCCGGAACGGCTGCACCCGGCCCGTGGTCATCGCCGCGGTTTCCAGCACCCGCAAGGTCGTCGTGCCGACCGCCACCACGCGCCGCGCCGCGTTGATGACCCGGGCCGCATCCTCCGTCACTTCGCCCCATTCCGCGTGCATGGCATGGTCGGCCACGTCGTCGGTGCGGACCGGCAGAAAGGTGCCGGCGCCGACGTGCAGCGTCACCAGCACGCGCGGGATGCCGGCGGCGTCCAGCGCGCCCAGCAGCGCGTCGGAGAAGTGCAGCCCGGCCGTGGGGGCCGCAACCGCGCCTTCGCGCGCGGCGAACACGGTCTGGTAGTCCGCGGCGTCCTCCGGCGTGGGGCCGCCGGGCCGGTCGATGTAGGGCGGCAGGGCCAGCGCCCCGGCACGGCGCAGCGCATCGGCAAAGGCGGCGTCCGCCTGGTTGAACCGCACCACGACCCCCCCGTCATCGTCGCGGGACAGCAGGGTGGCCGAAAGGTCCGGCGCGTGGTCAAACATC
>CALMAB010000201.1 GCA_937858325.1 uncultured Acetobacteraceae bacterium | reverse complement strand
GCCCCGGCTTCACCGCGAGCCGCGGGTTCGCGGTGAAGCCGGGGCCGCCCACCAGGACGGCCAGGCCCGGGTTCATCGAAGCGCGCCGCACCGAGCGGATCTCGGTCCGCACGGCGTCCAGCTTCTCGTCGCAGGCGAGCGAGAAGCCGACCACCTCGACCCAATCGCGCCGCACCATGCCGCGCAGGTCGGCGCTCGATTCCACCGGGCCGCACCAGGCGTTCCAGCCGGCTCGGCGGAAGAACTCGTAAACCATGGACAGGCCGAAGGTGTGGTCCTCGC
Organism: uncultured Acetobacteraceae bacterium; assembly: GCA_937858325.1. Taxonomy (GTDB): domain Bacteria; phylum Pseudomonadota; class Alphaproteobacteria; order Acetobacterales; family Acetobacteraceae; genus CAHJXG01. The sequence goes on along the minus strand of CALMAB010000201.1, from coordinate 3,133 downwards.
CGGGCAGCGGCACCAGAAGCGCCCGCGGGCCATGGGTGCGGGCGTCCGCAGAGCGCAGGAAGCACGGGCTTAGCTCCCGCATCGCGTTCTGCAGCCGCCACAGGCCGACCGTCACGTCGGAAAAGTCGCAGGTGTCGTTTTCCCACATCTCGCCCAAGCGCCGGGCCGCGGGGGCGAGCAGGTCCAGGTAGAGCGACTCGGCCGCCGCCCCCTCGCCGTGCATCGCCGTGACAAAGGCGACCGCTTCCGGCTCGTTGCGCGACAGCACGAGGCCGACCAGATCGGCGACATGCGCGGCGGTCACCAGCAGGCCCGCCGCCGCCGGCGCCACCGCCGGCCGGTGCGCGATCAGCAGGCGCGGGATGACGTCCAGCTCCACCGTCCGGGTCAGGATGGCCCGGCGCCGTTCCCCATCCTGGCGGGCTGGGTGCAGCCGCGCGGGCTGCCGCCGGGCCACGCTCATCGCGTCGGCCTCGGTCCGGAAGTCGTGAATGGCGAGCGGGTGTCCCATCAGTCCCGTCATCTTGCGTCTCTCCCTAGTTGAAGCGGCCTGACATCGAGTGTCAAGTTCGATTTACGTAACGCCGGCTTGACACATTGCCCCGCCCAGCCTTAGCGTCGTTGTCAACACGCAACCCCGGACCAACACGGGATTGGAAAAGCGGAACAACTGCACGGCGTGGCTTGGGGTCAGAATCTATTCTTGCGCCCAGCGGCGCGGTCACGGTCGCGATGGCCAGGCAGCGGGACTTCATCCGGCTGCACCGGGGTAGCGCACCTTCTAGGGAGGGCATTGTCAAGCGATGTTTACTCAGCTCATCGGCCGCCTCGTGGACTCGCTGGATTGCAGCCCGTGGGGCGGCGCCGCCGGGCGAAGCATCAGCCCGGCCCTCCGCCAGCCGAGTCGCCCCGCGCTCTACACGCCGGAGGAGCGCCGGCGCCGCGACGCCTCGCCGTGGACGGTGGTGCAAGGCGTGCTCGCCCCCGCCCAGTTCATCGTGTTCCTGATCAGCCTGTGCCTGGTGTCGCGTTACCTTTCCACCGGGCTGGGCGAGCACGCCGCCATCGCGTCCGTCGTGGCCAAGACGCTCTGCCTCTACGCCATCATGGCCACCGGCTGCATCTGGGAGCGGGAGGTGTTCGGCCGCTACCTGTTCGCCCCGGCGTTCTACTGGGAAGACGTGTTCTCCATGCTGGTGCTGGCGCTGCATACCGCCTACCTCCTGGCGCTGTGGTCCGGCGCGCTGGACGCCTATTCCCTGATGCTGCTGGCGCTTGCGGCCTACGCAGCCTACGTCATCAACGCCGCGCAGTTCGTGCTCAAGCTGCGGAGCGCCCGGCGCGAGGACGACGGCTGGCAGGCCGCGGGCATGGGCCTGACCTCGTGAGCGGCGCCGCCGCGCTCGGCTGCGGCGATGCGCCCGTGCTGCGGGAGCGGGGCCAGCGCGAGGTGTTCTGCGGCCTCACCGGGATCATCTGGCTGCACCGCAAGATCCAGGACGCCTTCTTCCTGGTGGTCGGCTCCCGCACCTGCGCCCACCTGATCCAGTCGGCGGCCGGCGTCATGATCTTCGCCGAGCCGCGCTTCGCCACCGCCATCATCGACGAGCGCGACCTGGCCGGCATGGCCGACGCCAACGACGAGCTGGACCGCGTGGTGGACCAGCTGCTCGCCCGGCGTCCGGAAATCCGCCTGCTGTTCCTGGTCGGCTCCTGCCCGTCCGAGGTCATCAAGCTCGACCTGTCCCGCGCCGCCGAGCGGCTGTCGGCGACCCACATGCCGCAGGTCCGCGTGCTGAACTACAGCGGCAGCGGGATCGAGACAACGTTCACCCAGGGGGAGGACGCCTGCCTCGCCTCCCTGGTGCCGATCCTGCCGCGGGAAGCGCCGGGCGCTTCGCCGGGCCTGCTGGTCGTTGGCGCCCTGGCGGAGGTCGTAGAGGACCAGCTTCGCCGCCTGCTGGAAGGCATGGGCATCGCGGACGTGCGGTTCATGCCGCCGCGCAGCGCGCTCGCTTTGCCGGCCGTCGGGCCGGGCACGCGCTATTTGCTGGCGCAGCCCTTCCTTGCCGACACCGCCCGGGCGCTTGAAGCGCGCGGTGCCGTCCGACTCCCCGCCCCGTTCCCGCTTGGCGCCGAGGGCACGACCGCATGGCTGCAAGCCGCCGCCGACGCCTTTGGCGTGTCGCCCGAGCGGTTCGACGCCGCGACCCGTGCGCCCCTCGGCCGCGCCCGGCAGGCCCTCGCCCGGCACCGCGAGCAGCTTGCCGGCAAGAGCATCTTCTTCTTCCCGGACAGCCAGCTTGAAATCCCGCTCGCCCGCTTCCTGCAACGCGAGATGGACATGCGGCTCGTCGAGGTCGGCACGCCCTATCTGCACCGCCAGCATCTGGCCGAGGAACTGGCGCTGCTCCCCGCCGGCACCGCGCTGAGCGAGGGGCAGGACGTGGACCGCCAGCTCGACCGCGCCCGGGCGGCACGTCCGGACCTGGTGGTGTGCGGCCTCGGCCTTGCCAACCCGCTGGAAGCGGAGGGCATCGGCACCAAGTGGTCCATTGAGCTGCTGTTCACGCCCATCCAGGGCTACGACCAGGCCGCCGACCTTGCCGAGCTGTTCGCCCGCCCGCTCAACCGCCGCCTGCGGCTGAGGGTGTAAACTATGCAGCTCACCCTCTGGACCTACGAAGGGCCGCCGCACGTGGGCGCCATGCGGATCGCCACCGCCATGGAGGGCGTGCACTACGTGCTGCACGCGCCGCAGGGCGACACCTACGCCGACCTGCTGTTCACCATGATCGAGCGGCAGCAGAAGCGCCCGCCCGTGACCTACACGACGTTCCAGGCCCGCGACCTCGGCGGCGACACGGCGGAGCTGTTCAAGGACGCGGTGCGCGACGCCCATGCCCGGTTCCAGCCGCAGGCGCTGCTGGTGGGGGCAAGCTGCACCGCCGAGCTGATCCAGGACGACCCCGGCGGCCTCGCCCGCGCCCTGGGCTTGCCGGTGCCCGTGGTGGCGCTGGAACTGCCGTCTTACCAGAAGAAAGAGAACTGGGGCGCGGCGGAGACCTGCTACCAGGTGGTCCGCGCCGTCGCCGGGCCGTCCGTGCCGCCGCCGGGCACGGCGCGTCCGGAG
>CALMAB010000200.1 GCA_937858325.1 uncultured Acetobacteraceae bacterium | reverse complement strand
GTGCCGATCCCTTGCTGTTCCATGTGCCTGGCCAAGGCGGACATTCCGGGCACGCCGCACCAGCGGCCTTCGCCCGCTGCGAGCCAGGGGGCCGCGTGGTGCGCCGCCGCCATGGCCTGGATCGCAGCGATGAACGCCGGATCGCGCGCCGTCGCATATTGCGCGCCGTGGTCGAACATGAGGCCGTCCACCCGCCGGGTCGCCAGCCGTCCGCCGACCCGGCGCGACTTGTCGAACAGCGCGACCGCGGCGCCCGCCCGGTGCAGCGCGCCGGCGCAGGAAAGGCCGGCCATGCCGGCGCCGATGACGGCAATGCGAAGTGGGCGGGATGCGGACATATGCAATGCTGTCCTGCCCGGTGCGGGTCTGCAAGTCCACCTTTGCGGTTGCGCGCGTTGGCCGGGCTGTCGATATAAAGACCAACAGCTTCAGGATCGAGCATGAGCCGGCCAGCCTTACGCATCACCCGGCACGACGCGGCAGACGGCACCGCGAGCTTCGAGTTCGAGGTGTGGAATCCCTGGACCGCTGCCTACGAGCCGCAGCCGGACCTGCCGGGCGCGCTCAAGCAGGTGGACGCCCTGCTGGACCGGGTGCGCCAGGCCTGGGTCAACCAGGATCCTGTGCAATCCACTCTGCGCGACGTGCCCGATCCCGACTTGCCCGAGGACCTGGAATGGGCGGAGTTCCGCGTCAGCGCCCAGGCCAACCGGGTGCACGAAACCCGCAACTTCGATGCGCTGCACTGGCGCAAGGCGATGGGCGGACGCAGTGCTGCCCTCGAAACAACGTGCAACGAGGTCGGTTTCCGTTCAAACTGATGTCGTGCCCGGACTGAAAATTCTTTCCTTCTCGACCCTGTTCCCCAACGCCGCGCAGCCGCGGCACGGCATTTTCCTGGAGCACCGCCTGGCGCACCTGGCTCGTGCCGGGGCGTTGTCGATCCGGCACGTGGCGCCGGTGCCGTATTTCCCGTCCGGCCATCCGCGCTTCGGCCGCTATGCGCAGTTCGCCCGCGTGCCGGACATGGACGTGCGGGCCGGGGGAGTGCCGGTCACATATCCCCGCTTCCCCTTGCTGCCGAAGATCAGCATGTCGGCCGCGCCCTGGCTGTTGGCCGCGTCCACCTTGCGCCACCTGCGGCGCATCCGCCGGGCCGGCTTCGACTTCGACCTGATCGACGCGTATTACCTGTATCCCGATGGCGTTGCCGCGGCGGCGCTGGCCCGTATCTTGAAAAAGCCGCTGCTGCTCACCGCGTTCGGCAGCGACGTGAGCCAAATCCCGGCCTACGCCCTGCCGCGCCGCGCGCTGCTCTGGGCGGCGCGGCAGGCACCGCTGATGACCGTCGTGTGCCAGGCCTTGAAGGATGAGCTGGTCCGCCTCGGCGTGCCCGCTGCCCGGATGCGGGTCGTCCTGCACGGCGTCGATCTGCGCTTGTTCCAACCGCCAACGGATCGGGCGGCGCTGCGGAACAGCCTGGGCATAACAGGGCCGGCGCTGATCTCGGTCGGGCACCTGATCGACCGCAAGGGCCACGATGTCGCTATCCGCGCCATGCCGGACTTGCCGGACCACACGCTGCTGATCGCCGGCGACGGCCCGCGGGAGGCGGCGCTGCGGCACCTGACGCGGGACCTCGGGCTGGACGGGCGGGTGCGCTTCCTGGGCCATGTGGACCAGGCCCGGCTGCCTGCGCTTATGGGTGCCGCCGACGTACTGGTGAACTGCAGCGACCGCGAGGGCATCGCCAACGTGCTGATCGAGGCGATGGCCTGCGGCACCCCGGTCGCCGCCACCGCGGTCTGGGGGTCGCCGGAAGCCGTGACCACGCCGGCAGCCGGCGTGCTGCTGCGGGAGCGGTCCGCCGCGGCCCTGGTGGACGGGCTTCGCACCCTGCAAGCAGCACCTCCCGACCGCGCCGCCACCCGGCGCCACGCCGAAACCTTCACCTGGGAACGCACCGCGGCCGAGCACCTGCAAGCCATCCGCGACACCTTGGCCGCGTGAGCGCCGACGTCCTGACCCTGGCCTTCGGCGACACCTGCCCGGCGGCGCGCGTCGTGTTGGAGGAGCCGGCGGTGACGTGGCACAAGCCATGGCCGGGCCTCCTGCTGAACCTGTCGGGCGAGGCGTTCGACCCGGCGCGCCTCAACGCCGGAGACCGCCCGTCCCACGCGCGGCGCTTGGAGTGCCTGCGCTCTGTGCACCTGCTGTGGTCCAACTTCTTCGTGGCCGATGGCTGCGTCAGCACGATCTACGACGGCAACGCCCGCGCGGCCGTGCAGCAGGTCGTGGCCTACGAGGACCTGTCCCGCTACATCGGCGTTGCACGGCGCGGCGAGGACTTCGCGGTGTCCCGCGCCCGCCTTCGGGATGCAGAGCGCATCACAGGGCCAGTGCTGTTTGCGACATCGGACGAGCCGCATAATTGGGGCTTGTGGCTGCTCTACACCCTGCCGGCCGTTGCGCACTTCGCCCGCAACCGGCACCTGTACCGGAAGCTGTTCGTGTTCGCCACGCACCCCAACATGCGCGCACTCCTGGCGCTGCTCGGCGTGCGCGATGACGAGATCATCCTGCACGATTGCGGTACGGCCTACTGGTTCGAGGAGGTCCACGTGTTCCGCCAGTCGATGCGGGATTGCTACATCAGCCCGCACGCGCGCGAACTCTACGCTCAACTGCGCGACGCGGCCGTGGCCCGGCGCGGCCCGTCGCCCGCACGCAAGCTGTACGTCGCCCGCCTGCGCCGCACCCGGGAGCTGAACGCCTACCGCGGGCTGCTGGACGAGCAGGCCCTGGCCGACCGCCTGACCGCGTTGGGCTACCTCGTCATCGAGCCTGAGTTCCTCCCCGTCGAGGAGCAGATCCGCCTGTTCGCCGGTGCCGAGCGCATCGTGGCCATCGGCGGCGCCGGGTTGTTCAACACCGTGTTCTGCCGGCCCGGCACCCGGCTGCTGGACATCGAGAGCACGCCGCTGTTCCTTGACGCCCATTCCAACGTCTTCGCCGGCGCCGGGCTGGAATACGGGTTGGTGATTGGGCGGGAGGACCTGGCAGACAGCAGCGTGGCCCATCGCCGTTGGACGCTCGATCTCGACGCGGCCATGCCGGCGGTCGCGGCGTTCATGGAAAACCGGTAACGGTCAACGCCATGCTGTCCGAGTCGCTGCTCATCGTCGCCTGCGTGCTGCTGGTGATCCTGTGCCTGCTGGTCTTGGCGCTGCTGCTCCGCCGCCCGCTGGAGCTGCAGCGCCTGCTGTTGCTGGCCGAGGGGGGTACCGCCGGGCAGCGGCAGGAGGCGGAGGCGACCCGCAGCCAGTTGGCCGAGGTGGAGCGCGCGCTGTCGGTCCGTGCGGAGCACGCCCGCCTGGAGATGCAGGCAACGCTCGGCACCTTGTCCACCAGCATGGCACGCGACCAGGGCGACGCCCGCGTTCTGTTGGAAGCAAAGCTGCGGGAGATGAGCGAGCAGGCGGCGCTGCGCCTTGCCGCCATCCAGCGCAGCGTGACCGAGCAGCTGCACCAGGCCGTCGAGACGCAGATGCAGGGCAGCTTCCAGCGCGTCATCGACCAGTTCGCCCAGGTGCAGCGCGCCATGGGCGACGTGCAGGCGATGACGGCGCAGATCGGCGACCTGAAGCGCATCTTTACCAACGTGAAGACCCGCGGAGCCTGGGGTGAGCTGCAGCTTCGCGCGTTGCTTGAGGACGTGCTGCCCGCAGGCGCCTGGCACGCCAACCGCAAGCTGCGCGAGGACAGCGACGACATCGTGGAGTTTGCCATCACCATGCCGGTGCGGGGCGCCGCCCGCCCGTTGCTGGCCATCGACGCGAAGTTCCCGGCCGAGGACTACGACCGCCTGTTGCTCGCCGCCGAGGCCGGGGACTTCGAAGGGGAGCGCGCCGCGCGCCGCCGGCTCGAAACCCGGCTGCGGCTGGAGGCCAAGACGATCAGCGGCAAATACGTCAACCCGCCCGTCACCGTCGATTTCGCGGTGATGTACCTGCCGACCGACGGATTATATGTCGAGGCGGCGCGGATGCCCGGCCTGATCGAGACGCTGAACCGCGAGCACCGCGTGCTGGTCATGGGGCCGAGCCTTGCGCCCGCGCTGCTGCGGACGATCCAGCTCGGCATGTTGACGCTTTCGCTGGAGCAGAAAGCCGAGGAAATCCAGCGCCTGCTGGGCGCCACGCGGACGGAGATGGGCCGGATGGACGAGGTGCTCGACAAGCTGGCCAAGCAGGCGGGAACCTTCAGCAACACCATCGACACGGCCCGGCGCCGCACCCGCGCCGTGGGCCGCCGCCTGCGCGCGGTGGAGGCACTGGAGCAAGGCGAAGCGAACGCCATGCTCGACCTTGAGGACGCCGACGAACCGGCCTGAAACACTGAAGGCCCCGGGCGTGAACCCGAGGCCTTCACATTGTTCGACAGCCGAAACCGCCGGACGATGGGGTTTAGCCAGCCAGAACCCTAAAGTTCAGGGCGGGCGTCCAGGTCACGGGGCGCGGCTGAAGCGTCAAACAATGAGACACTGGATCACCTCCTTTCATCAAGTTGAGCCAGGAACTTGGGGCCGGGCAACCGTTTGCGCAAGCCTGGAAAGCCGGCAAACCTCGCGCCATTTGATGGACATGCCCAGCGATGACGTGATCCAAACAACCGAGGCTCCTTGGCGCGAGGTCGCCATGGTCTGCGGGAAGTGCAGCCGCAAGCTGCGGGGCGGCTTCGGCAAGAAGAACAAGCACGGCCTGGCCGAGGTGCTGAAGGACGCCCTGAAAGCCGCCGGGCGCCGGCGCGAAGTGCGGGTCGTCGAGGTCGGCTGCCTCGGGCTGTGCCCCAAGCGCGCCGTCACGGCGGTGAGCAGCGCGTGCCCTGGCCAGGTGCTGGCGGTGCCGGGCGGCACCGACCCGGCGCAGGTGCTGGCCCGGCTCAGCC
>CALMAB010000199.1 GCA_937858325.1 uncultured Acetobacteraceae bacterium | reverse complement strand
GTATAGGTGCCCGCCCTCCCGGTCCCCAACCGTGTCCCGCGCCGGCGCGCTGAAATCTGCCCCGGCGCAGAAGTTCCGGCCCTCCGCGGCCAGCAGGACGCAACGGCAGTCAGGATCCGCGTCGAACGCCTCGAAGGCCTGCGCCAGGCCGGCGATCAGCGGCCGGTCGAAGTAGTTGTGCGGCGGGCGGCAGATCTCGGCGATGCCGACATGGCCCTCCATCCTGATCCGAATGTCGTTCATGGGCACGCCTCCGGCATGACGCTCATCGCAATCCAAGCCCCCGGGCAATGATGCCGCGCAGGATTTCCCGCGTGCCGCCGCGCAGCGAAAAGGATGGCGCCGTCATCACCAGATGCGCCAGCACCGCGGCCAGCGGCGCGCTGCCGTCCTCCTCCGACGGCTCGGCATCGACAAGTAGGCGCACGGTTTCCACGGTGTCCTGTTCCAAGGTGTTGCCGAGGTCCTTGACCAGCGCCGCTTGCAGCGCCGGGTCCTCGCCCGCTTGCAACATGCCGGCGACCGAGCGCGACAAGCGGCGGAGCGCCAGGGTATGCGAGGCGAGCCGGCCGATGGCGACCGCCGCGCGTTCCGGCGCCGCGGGACCCAGGGCGCGTACGGCCTCGGTCAGCAGGGCGAAGGCGGACAAGAAGCGGTCGGGGCTGCTGCGCTCAAAGGCAAGCTCGGCCGTGACCTGTGCCCAGCCGTCGCCTTCCCGGCCGAGCAGCGCGTCCTCCGGCAGCAGCAGGTCCTCGATGACCACCTCGTTGAAGTGGTGCGCGCCGCGCATGTCCAAGATCGGCCGCACCGTCAGGCCGTTGCCGCGAGCCTGCTCCATGTCCACCAGGAACTGGCTGGCGCCGCCGTGCCGGTCGCCCTCCCTGGCGCCGGTGCGGCAGAACAGGATCATGTAGTCGGCGTGGTGCGCGTCCGAGGTCCACAGCTTTGTCCCGTTGACCAACCAGCCGCCCTGCACCCGCTGCGCCCGGGTGCGCGCGGCGGCGAGGTCCGAGCCGCTGTCCGGCTCGCTCATGCCGATGCAGAAGGAGCACGCGCCTGCGGCGATCCGCGGCAGGATGTGCTGGCGCTGCGCTTCCGTGCCGTGGCGCAGGATGCTGGGGCCGCTTTGCCGGTCGGCGATCCAGTGGTGGCCCACGGGAGCGCCGGCGGCGAGCATCTCCTCCAGCACCACGTAGCGGTCCAGCGCGCTGCGCTCGTGACCGCCATAGCGTTTCGGCCAGGTCATGCCGATCCAGCCGCGCTCCCCCATCTTGCGGCTGAACGCCGGGTCGCTGCCGCTCCAGGAGGCGGCGCGCTGCAGCGGGGTGCGGCCGGGCATCTCGTCGTCGAGGAAGCGCCGCACTTCCCCGCGCAGCGCCTCCGCCCCGGCATCCGCGGGCGGCGTCGCAAAGGTGAGGGCCTGCATGGCGGTCACGCGGCGGTCAGCAAAGGCCGCAGCCCGTCCGGCCCGGCCGCCAGCACGGCGCGGCCGACGACGCCGTTCCATTCCGCCTCGTTGCCGAACTCGTCGCGCCAGGACCACAGGCGGCGCGTGGCGAAGTGCAGCTCGTACTCCTGGGTGAAGCCGATGGCGCCGTGCGCCGGGTGCGCCAGCCCGGCGGCGATGCTCGCGGCTTCCCCGGCGCGCGCCTTGGCCGCGCCGACCCGCAACGGGTCGAGGCCGCCCGCCAGCGCGTCGGTTGCCATGTCTGCGGCGGCAAGTGCCGCGGCGGCCTGCCCGGCCAGGACCGCCAAGTTGTGCTGGACTGCCTGGAACTTGCCGATGGCCCGGCCGAACTGCACCCGGGCTTGCGCATACTGCACGCTGAGCGACAGGGCGCGGGACAGCGCGCCGGCGATCTGCACAGTACGCACCGCGGCGCCCGCCGCGCGCAACTGCGTGGGTCCGAACGTCGCCGGAGCTACCGCATCCGTGGCCAGCGCCGTATCCACGGCCATCGTGTCTCGCGGCTCGCCGGCCAGGTTGCGGCCGTGCCGGGCCAGGGTGAAACCGTCCGGGCGGAGCAGCGCGACGGTGGGTCCGTCCGGTCCCTCGGCCAGCACCGCAACTGCCGCCGCGTCCCGCGCCCAGGGGATGCGGCTTGCCGTGCCCGTCAGATGCCAGCCGTCTTCGGTTCGGCGCAGGGTCAGCACGTCAGAAACGCGCACCGGCGCCACGGTCAGCACGCCCTGCGGCACAGGCAAGCCGGCCTCCGCGAGCAGCCAGCCGGCCAGCATGGTCTCGGCGAGCGGGATCGGTGCCGAGTGGGCGGCGGCGATCCGGAGCAGCGCCATGGCCTCCGCGGCCGTGGCGCCGACGCCGCCGGCGTGCTCCGGCAGCAGGGCGGCGGTGAACCCGGCCCGCGCCACGGCATCCCACAGCGCCTGCGGGAACACGCCATTCTCGGCGGCGTGGATTACGTCCTTGCCGGCGTGGGCGGCGAACAGGCGCTCCGCGCTGTCGGCGAGCGGGTCGCTCATGGGATGCTCCTTCATCGGGCAGGCCTCGTGATGTTAGGGCCATCGCGGGCCGGTCCGCCAATGCCAATCGAGCCAGTCCCGGCAACCGGCCCAGGCGCCCGGCGTTGCCGCGCGATGGATCTGACCGAGAAGGCGCTGGACGTCCACCACAGGCTGTGCCGGGAGTACGGTTGCCCCATCGCCTATTTCCACGCGCTCGATCCGCTCAGCGAGCTGGTCAGCTCGCTGCTGTCCCACCGCACGCGCAATGCCGACAGCGGGGCGGCGTTCAAGGCGCTGCGCGAGCGGTTCCCCGATTGGGCCGCGGTGATCGCCGCGCCCACGGCGGCGGTGCAGGCGGCTATCGTGCGCGTCACCTGGCCGGAGCAGAAGGCGCCGCGCATCCAGGCCATCTTGCGCGCCATCCAGGCGGAGCGCGGCGCGCTGTCGCTCGACTTCCTGGCCGACCTGTCCGTGGACGAAGCGCGCGCCTGGCTGGAACGGCTGCCCGGCATCGGGCCGAAGACCAGCGCCGCGGTGCTCAGCTTCAGTTCGCTGCGCCGCCCGGCGCTGCCGGTGGACAGCCATCACCATCGGGTTGCCGCTCGCACCGGGCTGATCCCGTCGGGCCTGGCGGTCGGGCCGTCGCACCGGGTGCTGTCTGCGCAACTGCCGCCGGATTGGGACGCGCAGCAGGTGTATGACAACCACGAGGTGCTGATGCTGCACGGCCAACGCTGCTGCTTCTACCGCAACCCCGCCTGCGGGCGCTGCGTGCTGCTGGACCTTTGCCCGACCGGGCAGGCGCTGGTGCAGTCCGCCGCGGGGCCGGGCGGCGCCGACCCGGCCGCTTTGCCAGTTTAACCCGCTGCGTCCGCCAGGCCGCGGCGACCGAGCCAGGCGAGAAGGCGGGCGTTCACCGCGTCTGGCGCTTCCTGCTGCACCCAATGCGAAACGCCGGGCAGGCGTTCCAGCGTGAAGTCGGCGACGTAGGGGCCGTAGCCCTCCGTCAGCTTCAGCCCGAGTGCCGTGTCCTCCTCGCCCCAGATCATCAGGGTGGGCACCTCGATGATCAGGGACGGCGCCGCATTCCGGGAAAGGCTGGTGACGTTGGCCCGGTAATAGTTGAGCATCGCGGTCATCGCGCCGGGCCGCAGAGCGTTCCGCCGGTAGTGGTCCAGCACCTCGGGCGGAAAGGCCGCCTTGTTGATCGCCATGCCATGGAAGGATTGGGCGACGGCGCGGGCGCGCCCGGCGGTGAGCAGGACCTCCGGCAGCCAGGGCAGTTGGAAAAACCCTATGTACCAGGACCGTCCGCGCTGCGCCCAGGAGTGGCGCAGGACGTGGTGGAACACCGCCGGGTGCGGCACGTTCATGATGACCAAGCCGTCCAGTGGCCGGGTGCGCTGCATGGCAAAGGTCCAGGCGATCATCGCGCCCCAATCGTGCCCGACCAGCAAGCGGCGGCGCGCGCCGAGGGCGTCGAACAGGGCGGCGGTGTCCGCGACCAGGTGCTTGATGCGGTAAGCGTCGCGGTCAGCCGGACGGCTGCTGTCGCCGTAGCCGCGCAGGTCCGGGGCGACGGCCCGCCACCCGGCCGCGGCCAGCGCCGGAAGCTGGAACCGCCAGGAATAGCGGCACTCCGGGAAGCCGTGCAGGCAGAGCGCCACCGCGTCGCCCTCCCCGGCCTCATCCACTGCGAAGGTTTGCCCGTTCGCCTCGATGCGCCGGGTGGAGATGGCCGCCAACGTCACGCGTCCGGGCAGATGAGGATTTTGCCGACGGTTTCGCGCCGGGCAAGGCGGTCCAGCGCTTCTTGCGCGCCCTCCAGCGGGAAGCGCGCGCCGACCAGCGGCGACAGCCGGCCCGCACGGTAAAGCGCCAGCACCGCATCCGCGACCTGCGCCGCGGCGGCGGGGTCGCGCTTGCACACCTCGCCCCAGAACACGCCCATGGCAGAGGCCTCCTTGAGCAGCAGCCGGTTGGCCGGCAGGTCCGGGATCGACCCGGCGGCGAAGCCGATCACCAAGTAGCGCCCGCGCCAGGCCAGGCCGCGCAGGCTTTGCACGCCGACCTCGCCGCCCACGGGATCGTAGATCACGTCGGCCCCCGCGCCCCCGGTCGCGGCGCGCAGCCGGTCCACCCAATCGGCCGCTGCGTAGTCGATCGCCTCGTCCGCGCCGAGGCTGCGGCACAGCTCGCGCTTCTCCGCCGTGCCCGCCGTTGCGATCACCCGGGCGCCTGCGGCCTTGGCGATCTGCACCGCGGCACTGCCCACGCCGCCGGCCGCCGCGTGGACCAGCACCGTTTCGCCGGGTTGCAGCCGCGCGCGGTTGTGCAGGGCGTAGTAAC
>CALMAB010000198.1 GCA_937858325.1 uncultured Acetobacteraceae bacterium | reverse complement strand
CTCCCCGTCCAGCGTGCCGCGGTTCAGCATCATGCGGCAGAACCGCATGTAGTCGCGGCCGGTGCCCACCAGCCCGCCCCCACCGGACGCGATGGCGCGGGGGGCTGCGAAGCGGCTGGTCGCCGGGTCATCGAGCAGCACGGCCCGGCCGTCCTGGCCCCGGGCATAGTTCGCGGCGAACCGCCCGAGCTTGTCCGGCGCCACATGGAACGCCGTGTCCGCCATGCCGAGCGGCGCGATGACCCGGTCGTGCAGGAATTGCCCGAACTCCTGGCCTGACAGCACGGCCACCAAGTGGCCCAGCACGTCGGTCGCGATGCTGTAGTTCCAGGCCGAGCCGGGCTGCGCCAGCAGCGGCAGCGTCGCGACGTGCTCCACGACGGCGGCCAGGGTGCGGTCGGAGGTCTGGAAGTCCACGTCCTGGTCGCGATACATCGCGTCCACCGGCGTCGCGTTCATGAAGCCGTAGGTCAGCCCGGCGGTGTGGGTCAGCAAGTCCCGAAACGTGATGGGGCGCTCCGCGGGCACAGGCTCCCTGCCCTCCCCGGCATACACGCGCATCTCCTTGAAGCACGGCAGCACGCCGCTGATCGGGTCGTCCAGTTGGAACAGCCCATCCTCATACAGCATCAGGATCGCGGCGCTCGTGAGCGGCTTGGTCATGGAGTAGATGCGCAGGATGCTGTCCGGCCCCATGCGCAGCCCGCGCGCCGCGTCGGCGAACCCGGCGTGGCGCTCGTAGGCCAACTGCCCGCGGCGGCTCACCAGCACGGACAGCCCGGCCAGTGTGCCGCTCTCCACCAGGCGGTCCATCCAGCCGTCGATCTTGCGCAGGCGCTGGGACGAGAAGCCGGCGTGCTCCGGTGTCGTGACGGTCATAAATGGCCTCCTTGCCGCTGGAACCATGGATCAGCCCCGCCCGCGGCGCAACGCGCCCGCCGCGGGCCGGCCGGGGCGGGTGTGCGTCGGGGTGGGTTCGGGCCTTGTCGCCGCGGCCTCCAACCGCGCCGTTGAGCGTCGTCCCGAACACATTGCCCGAGCACATTGATCGTGTTATCCAACGTCAGGCAACCACGCCGCAGTTTCAGGACGGGCCGCCATTCCGTCATTTCCTAACGCGACGGCCACAAGGTTGAATGCTAATCCATAACAAATGGTAAGCCAGTTTTTGCTTTGGGCTGGACGGCTCCGCTCCCGATGCCGGCCGGTCCAGAAACAATCTTCAAACCGGCGCGCGCTTGGTAGTCCGGCACGCCTGACGAGCGTCGTGGCGGCAGCTGCGCTGGCGCTGCTCGCCGGACATGATGCAAGCGCCGGCCCGATCACCCCGACATACCTGGCTGCTGGCGTTCAAACGCCGAACTTCCAGACGACCTGCGGCAGCGCCACGAAGTGCTATTATGGGACCGAGGCGTTCTCAAGCTGGGCGGGCGGTGACTTCACCTCGACATTCCAGACCGGCACGAGCAACTTCGATTCCAGTACTTACATAAGAGGCGTTTATACGGCTAACGGGGACACGAGGTGGACCAAGTCCGCGGCCAACCAATATGGCGGGGCTAACGGAACCGGGGCTTTTCCCTCACTGACTGGCAGTGCTACGGCACCCACGAGTGCCTATGCGATTCGGTTGTCAACTTCCGCCAACATTCCTGGCGTGAACTACTTCGGCATCTGGATTTCGGCTCTCGATGCAGCTAACAGCCTGCAATTCTATAGCAATGGCCAATTGCTGTATTCGTTCGGCTCAACTGATCTTCAGGCTGCGATCGGTGCTTGCAGCACGTCAAACACCTATTGCGGCAACCCGACGACGCCGTTCAAGGGCCAGAACTCGACTGAGATCTACGCGTATGTCAACTTCTTCGATACGGTTGGTTACTTCGACACGGTCGTTCTATACCAGACAAGCACTTCAGGCTTCGAATCGTCCAACCATTCCGTCGCCTACATCAACCCGTTAGCGACGAGCGGCACGACGTTCAGCGCACCGGACCGGCCGCCAGCCGCGGCCAGCGGCGCCAAGTTCGCAGGCCTCGTCGCTATTCCCGAACCTGCGACGGTGATGCTGGTGTTCTCTGCGCTGGCGGTCGTGATGCTCCGCCACCGTCGGCGTCAGCCCGGCCAAGTCACGGCAGGGCAAAGCCTTGCCGGGGAAGTGCAGCCGCGCAAGAAGCGGAAGCGGAAAAGGCGGTCGCGTCCAGCGCAGTTCGGTTGGCCCGCGGAAGCGCGGAGCCGGTTCAGCACCTAAGCTCCTGCTTCAGCCGAAGGCGCCCGCTTGCAAGCGGAACGCCGCCCAAATGGCATAACCGGCACTGATCCGCCCCCGAGTTGGATGACCGCACAGATCACCCGGTCCGGGGCTGTCGGCTTCGGACTTGGCGGCGTCAACCGTGTCGGGTGGTCGCCGTTTCGCGCACCGTGGTCGTCGCGCCGGGCGCGGCGATGGTGCCGGCCGGCCGCTCGTTGGCGCTGGCCTCCATCGAGGCGTCGGTGTCGTCGGCCATGTTCTTCTTGAACGACTTGATGCCCTTGGCGAAGTCGCCCATCAGGTTGCTGACCTTGCCGCTCCCGAACAGCAGCAGGACGACCAGCAAGACGACCATCCAGTGCCAAATGCTGAAGCTGCCCATGGTTCCTCCGTGCGAGCAAACGCCCTGTCAGGACGCGCCCCATTGCGATCAGCGGTCCAAAGGCCCGCCCCGGTGCATGACATGGCGCGGCCCGGCGATGCTTGCAAGCAATTTGGCAATGGTCAGGAGCCGGAGCCTTCGGCCGGGGTCGGACCGACGAAGCCGTAGGTCGGATATTCCGTGCGGCCCAGCGTGAGCGTCGGCGCCCACCAGACCCGCACCGCGCTCCAGTCGTTGCCCGGCGAGACATCGACCACCAGCTCGTCGTGGGCGACTTGGCCGTGCACCCAGTTGGCCTGCGTCACGGTGATCTCCCGGTCCGAGACGACGCGCTGCACCACGGAAACATGGCCGGAGCCGAGCCGGGCGCTGCGGCGGAACACCAGGACGCTTCCCGGCCGCGGCACGCTTCCCCGGTCGTAGCGCCCCGCCGCCTGCTCCCACCATGAATACGCCTCGCCGTGGAGCTGGATGCCCGAGACCTGCCGGGCATAGGGCGCGCACTCCAGCGCGCCAGACGTGCTGAAAGAGGCGAGCCTGCGCGGGCCGGAGCCGCAGGCGGACAGCAGGGCCACCAAGACGCCCGGCAGCACCGCCGCGCGCCGCCAGTCTGAAGGCCAGGCGGCCATCCCGCTCACCCGGCGGCCCAAACCACGGCCGCCGCCGCGGTGCCACCGAGGATCGCCAAGGCCAGGTTGCGCGTCGCGACCATGACCGCGACCGTCGCGAGCGCGCCCACCCATTGCTGCAGGCCGCCTGCGGCCAGCGCCGGAGCGACGTAGCTGACAAACAGCGTGCCGGGGATGTAGCCCAGCATGGCCCGCACGGCCGGCGGCGGGCTGAACGCGCGGAACAGCAGGTAGCCGCCGGCCCGCGTGGTGAGGGTGGCCGCCGCCATGACGGCAATCGCGGCGAGCACCCAAGGGTCAAGCGTCATGCGGGGCCGCGCCGGCGGTCGCGCCACACCCCGGCGGCGCTGCCGGACAGCGCGCCGAGCAGGATATACCAGCTCGTTCCCGGCAGCAGCCGGGCAAGCAGCACCGACGCGGACGCTGCGACGACCCACGGTACCACGTCGCGCTTGTCCCGCCACATCGACACGAGGATCGCAACGAACACCGCCAGCGCCGTGAAGAACAGCGGATGCCCGGGCGGCGGGCGCATGGTGGCGCCCAGCAGGTGCCCGGCCGCGGTGGACGCCACCCAGAACACCCACATCAACGCGCCCGACCCGAACAGGAACCCGGCATCCCACCGCCCGGACTGCATCTGCGTCACCGACATGGCCCAGTTCTGGTCCGCCATCACGAACAGGCTGGCCCACAGCCGCCAGCCGCGCAAGCGGTCGAGCCAAGGCCCCAGCACCGGCCCCATCAGCGCCATGCGCAGGTTCACCACGAAGGTCGCGAGGGCCGCGGCCAGCACCGGCGCCGGGCTGGACCAGTGGCTGAGCACCAGCAACTGCGCGGAGCCGGCGTAAACAAGGCCGCTCATCAGCGTAGCCTCGGCCAGGGACAGGCCCTGCGCTTGCGCCGAAACGCCGCACACCAGGCCGAACGGCGCCACGGCGACCTGGATCGGCAGGCTGCGGCGCGCCCCTTCCAGGACGGCGGCGCGGGAGAAACGCGGGCGGGTCCGCGACATCAGCCCTGCTTCAGCCGGATCACCAGCGCCTTCGCGTCCTCGGGGTCCATGCGCAGGGCCTGCTGCGCCACCGGCTGCGGAAAGCCGGCGCGCGCCAGGGCGCCAAGCTCCCGGCGCCGCGTGTCGGCATCGGCGTCCTCCAGCCGGAACGGCCCCAGCCGGCGGCGGCGCGCATAGGCCAGGGCCGCCGCCAGCTCGCTTTCGGGGTCTGGAAGGGCGGCCTGGGCCAGCTCGGGCGGCACGCCCTTGGCGGCCAGGTGGGCGCTCACGGCCCGGCGGGACCGCCC
>CALMAB010000197.1 GCA_937858325.1 uncultured Acetobacteraceae bacterium | reverse complement strand
CGCGCTGATGGACGGATACCAGCGCGGCATCAGCGCCGCTGACGTGGCCCCCGTGTTCGCGCGCTATGAAACCTTCCTGCGCGACGCCCTGCCGCGCGCCGAGGAGCGCCAAGCCCGGCAGCCCCCGCCCGTGCCGCTGCCGGGCGTGTTCCCCGCGGACCGGCAGGAGGGCCTGTGCCGCCATCTGTCCGCCCGCGCCGGGCTGGAAGCCGAGCACGCGCGGCTCGACCGCTCCGCCCACCCGTTCTGCGGCGGCACCCCCACCGACGTGCGGATCACCACGCGCTACGATGAATCCGACCCGGCCCAGGCGCTGATGGGCGTGCTGCACGAGACCGGCCACGCCTTGTACGAGCGTGGCCTGCCCGCGCCGTACGCCCGCCAGCCCGTGGGCGAGGCGGCCGGCATGGCGGCGCATGAAAGCCAGTCGCTGATCGTCGAGATGCAGTCCTGCCGGTCCGACCCGTTCCTGGCCTGGCTCGGCCCGGAGCTGCACGGCACCTTCGGCGGCCCGGCGGAGCCGTATGCGCCGGCCAACCTGTCCCGCCTGTGGCGCCGGGTCGAGCGCGGGTTCATCCGGGTCGAGGCGGACGAGATGACCTACCC
The DNA here is from genome assembly GCA_937858325.1 of uncultured Acetobacteraceae bacterium. Classification (GTDB taxonomy): domain Bacteria; phylum Pseudomonadota; class Alphaproteobacteria; order Acetobacterales; family Acetobacteraceae; genus CAHJXG01. The sequence goes on along the minus strand of CALMAB010000197.1, from coordinate 1,642 downwards.
CGCGCACGTGATCCTGCGCTTCCGGCTGGAGCAGGCGCTGGTGTCCGGCGACCTGGCGGTGGCGGACCTGCCCGGCGCATGGCGGGACGGCATGGCGGCGCTGCTGGGCACGACGCCGCCGGACGACGCACGTGGCTGCCTGCAGGACATCCACTGGTATGACGGCGCGTTCGGCTACTTCCCGAGCTACACCTTGGGCGCCATGGCGGCGGCGCAGCTCATGGCAGCGGCGCGGCGGGAGGTGGCCGACCTGGACGCCGGGCTGGGGCGGGGCGAGCTGGGTCCCCTGGTCGTTTGGCTGCGGCTCCGTGTGCACGGCCAGGGCAACCGGCTGGGCTTCAACGACCTGCTGCGGGCTGCGACCGGCAAGCCGCTGGACCCCGCGGACTTCGAGGCGCACCTGACCGCGCGCTACCTCGCCGAAGGGTAATCTGCGCAAGCCTAGCCGCAGGCGGCTCGAACCTGCCCTAGCCGCAGGCGGCGTGAACCTGCTAGTCAGCCGCGACATTCAGGAGAACCGGCCATGGCCGACGCGAACACCACCATCGACCTCGACCCCACCGAGGTCGCGCTGATCATCGGCGAGGAGGAAGGGTCCATGACCATCCGCGTCGTCCCGGCGCGCGAGTTGGAGGACGGCGCGACGGACGTGCCGGAGCCGCACGAGATCGCCATCGCCCTCGCCATGCGCCTGCTGAAGGACCCGGATTTCCACGACAGCGTGCTGGACTGGTACGAAGGCCAAGACGACGAGGACGTGGATGAGGAAGACGGGGACGAGGGGGATCGGGACGAGGACAGCGACAAAACGCAACCGAAGGGCTGACCCGGCCGGGGCGCCGGGGGTTGGATCGCTCGGCGCGCCCGCGTACAATCGCCCCCATGCAATACATCTCGACCCGCGGGCAAGCCCCCGCACGCGACTTCGCCGGCGTGCTGCTGGCCGGGCTGGCCGAGGACGGCGGGCTGTTCATGCCCGAAGCCTGGCCACACTGGTCGCCCGCGGACCTGCGGGGGCTGCGCGGCCTGCCGTACCATGAGCTTGCCGCCCGCGTGCTGGCGCCGTTCGTGGGCGAGTGCATCCCGTTCGCGACGCTGCAGGGCATGTGCCGGGACGCCTACGCCGAGTTCACCCACCCGGCGGTGGTGCCGCTGGTGCAGCTCGACACCAACCTTTGGGCGCAGGAGCTGTTCCACGGGCCGACGCTCGCCTTCAAGGACCTGGCGATGCAGCTGCTGGGCCGCATGTTCGCCTATGTGCTGGAGCAGCAGAACCAGCGGGTGACCATCGTGGGCGCGACCTCCGGCGACACCGGCTCCGCCGCCATCGAGGCCTGCCGCGGGCGGCCCGGCATCGACGTGGTGATCCTGCACCCGCAAGGCCGCACCAGCGAGGTGCAGCGCCGGCAGATGACCACGGTACATGCCCGCAACATCGCCAACATCGCGGTGGACGGCACCTTCGACGACTGCCAGGACTTGGTGAAGGCGATGTTCGCCGACGTGCCGTTCCGCCGGGACCTGCACCTTTCGGCGGTGAACAGCATCAACTTCGCCCGCATTGCGGCGCAAATCCCGTACTACGTGGCGGCCAGCCTGGCGCTCGGCGGGCCGGAGCGGGAGGTGGCGTTCAGCGTGCCCA
>CALMAB010000196.1 GCA_937858325.1 uncultured Acetobacteraceae bacterium | reverse complement strand
TCGAGGCCCTGGGTGGCGTAAAGGATCAGCACCCGCTCGGCGCTGAGGAAGCTGAGCGCCGGGTTGCGGAACCTGGCCGTGTAGCGGGCCGCGTCCGCGGGATCGTAGCCGTAGCGCGGCGCCAGGGCTTGCAGGACCACCTGCGCCTCGGTCACGGCGGGGATGCTGAACACGAAGTCGGCGTCCGACAAGTTGTGGATGGCGTCCTCCACGGACACGTTGACCTGCCCGGCCGCGTTGAGGTCAAGCTGGCCCGGCGCCTGTCGCGGGGGCAGGCGGAGGTTTCCCGCCTTGTCCCGGGTGAGCAGGCCGCGCGCGACGGGGTCGGCCCCGGCGATGACCGCGGCCGCGCGGAGCCAGTTCACCACCTTGAACTCGTTGCCCAGGGTGGGCGCGCTGTGGGCGGAGGCCTGGGCGACGATGAAGCCGGGCGGCAGGCCGCGGGCGATCGTCTCCGCCAGGCTCAGGATGTGGTGCCCGCCCGTGCGGCTGTCGCCCGCGGCGCCGTCGTTGTCGGTGGAGCCGTTGCCGCCGAAGTTGAACTCGGCGAACTCGGTGCCGTCCGCGTTCCATTGGAACACCAGGGTCTTGGCCCAGTCGTGCCAGAGCGGCGCAGCAATGACCTCGTCCTGCGATATGTCGAGGTCGCTCTGCGCGGCGCCATGCGAGGCAAGGGGCGCCATGCGCGGCAGCCCGTCCGGGCCGGGCGCGCCGTAGGCCAGCCTGTAGTTCTCGGCGAGGCTGAGCGCGCTCGACACGTTGAAGCCCTCATGGATGGCGAGGCCGCCGGGGTAGGAATGGTGGCTGCCGAAGTTGCTGCCCGGCGCCGCGTAGAAGGCCTGCGGCAGCTTCGGGCAGGCCTCCCCGTCTGCGCCGACCGGGGGGAACACGCCGGCCGCGGCGCCGCCAGGGAAGGCGGCCGCGTCGGCGGCCGTGTAAAGGCCCTCGCGCAGGAGCGCATCCAGGATCGCCTGCTTCTTCGCCGCATCCAGCCCGGACCGGTGCTGGATGCAGGTCCGCGGGTTGAACAGCGCATCAACCGTCTGCTCGCGCAGGTCGTGGTCGCGGACGGTTTCGAGAACCTGCTCCAGCCGCCGCATGGCGGAGCGGACCAAGGGTGACGCGCCCGCCACTGCCGCCGAGGCTGCGTTGCCCGCTCCGGCAACGGTCTGGTCGGCCGCGCGGGCTGCCGACGCGACGCACAACGAGGCGGCGACCGCCAGCACGGCTGCGGCCGTGCGTCCCGCCGTTCGCGGCAGCCTCTCAGCCCCTTCTTTTGGGACGTCGTCTCTGCGTGCCTGCCCGGCGGTGGCGGTCGCGGTGCGGCAGTTGTGCATCTTGGCTCTCCATCTGTGCCCGTCACCCGGCGGGCCTGCGCGCATTTTGGTTGTTCATAGGCAAGGGTGGCCGAGTGTGTCGCGTGACAGTTCCATTGCTTGCGCCACCGGTCGAGGCGGTTCAGGGCGAACCGAGCGCAGTGCGATTTCGGGGCTGTTCTTGGTGACTGCCCTCAACAACACGAGGGGGCTGCATCTGGCGAGCCCGGCTGATGTGGGAACGACCGTCCGAGAGCTATCCCCAGGTCTGTTCCATTCTTGTAATCCCATGACCTCCGCTCGGCAGCGCCGGCGGCCAAGAACAGGCGCCGCCTGGGGAGCCGGCACCAGGCAGCCCACTCCTGGCCGATGCCCTCGACGCCCTTCTCCCTAGGGTGGTGCATAGATCAGAGATGCGGGCGCCTGACCCCATTCCGTTCGGGGTCAGGCGACACGGGCGTAGTTCGGGCGTCTCAACTCCAGCATGCGATTGAGCGCGTGGACGGCAACCGCCACCTCGGTCGCCCGGCGCTTGTCCGTGTGCGCACGCAACTCGTCGCCGATCACCTGCTTCCACCGGTTCATGGCCGCTTCGACCCGGGCGCGCTTGTTGTATCCGGACGCGTTCTGCCACGCCATGCGCCCGTGCTCGGCAATGTGCCGCAGGTGACCGTCCCGCCGTGTCGGCGCAGTCTCGGCCGTGTGCTGAGCACGGCGGTCGCGCGCGGCGGGACAACCACGGGCGCGTCAGGATGGCGCTGGGCGACGCCGGCGTAAACGCGATCCTGGTCGTACCCGCCGTCGCCGGTGAAAGACGCCACGGGTCTTGCGACTTGGTCGAGCAGGAGGCCGGCTTGGGACGCGTCGTCCACATCCTTGGAGGTCAACGTGCTGGCCACGATCTGGCCGGTTTCGGCATCCACACCCAGATGCAGCATGCGCCACGACCGCCGTGTTGCCGTCCCGTGCTTCTCAAGCAGCCACTCGCTTTTGGCGCTCAGCTTCAAGCCCGTGCTGTCCACCAGCAAGTGCAGGGGCTCGCCATCGGTACCAGCGCCGCCGGACCCCGGTCGTGGCACGTCCAGCGTCGCCGCACGCCGGCTCAAGGTCGTATGGTCCGGCACCCGCAGCGACAGGCCGAGCAGGCTGACAATGGAGCCGATCAGGCCCTCAGCTTGCCGATAGGCCAGGCGGAACACCATACGCAGCGTGAGCGCCGTCAGGATGGCGGGTGGCGAATACTGAGCCTGCCCACCGCGGGTCGTCCGTGCCTCGGCCGTCCACGCCGCGATCGCCTCGTCGGTGAACCACACCGTCAAGCTGCCGCGCTGACGCAGGCTGGCGTCGTAAGCGGGCCAGTTCGTCACCTTGCGCCGCTGTCGCGGGAAGTGATGGCGGCGGTCCTGGTTCAGCTTGAATGGCAAGATGGGCATCCGGAGCTTGGGAGGGCGATCCTCTACGTCACCTTGCAGCTCAGAACCATTGTCCGATCCGTGCACCACGCTGGCGTCAGCCGCCGTTGCACCCAAGCGTGTTGGAGGGGGTCGCACAAGCCAAACGCGGACGCGTCCGGCGGCTTGCAGGTAGCCACTGCTGTCCGCGGCAACCAGCCGGGCCGGCATGGTGCCAGGCAGATCGTCCAACAGGGGACGCCCATCGCTGCCCAGGGCGGCATCGAAAAAGACCAGCCGTGGTCTGCGGCTGGGCATGCGGTCGGCCAAGCCGGCCAGTCTCGTCCCTGCCAGGTGAGCGCGTTCGCCCGAACCGGTCAGCGTGGGAGTGAACACCTCGTGCCCGGCGGCGCGCAGGATCTTCGCGAAGGCGCCAGCACAAAGGGTGGCCGCATGTCAGCGGCCAAAATTGCCATCGCGGGCATCGGCCGCATCCGTCACGACTGCTCCGGCACGCTTTGCCGCATCCAGCGGCCCTCGC
>CALMAB010000195.1 GCA_937858325.1 uncultured Acetobacteraceae bacterium | reverse complement strand
CGTGGCCGAGCGTCGCCGCCAGGGCGTCCGGCAGGCGCGCGACGGCGCCCCACAGCGCCGGGTCATCCCGCCACTCGGCAACCAGCGCCGCGAGCGCGGCGGCGGAGGCGATGCAGCTCTTGGTCGCGGCGACGCTGGCCTCCAGCCCTGCGTGCAGGGGGATCACCGCGTCCGCCGCCTCTGCAAGCGGCGACTCGTTCTGGTTGACCACGGCAATCGAGAACGCCCCGGCCTTTCGTGCCGCGGCCTGCAAGGCGACGATGTCCGGGCTTTGGCCGGACTGCGACACGGACACCACTACAGCGCCCTTGAGGCGCAAAGGCGCCTTGTAAAGCGAAGCGACCGAAGGACCGATGGAGGCCACGGGGACGCCCAGGAGGATTTCGGTCAGGTACTTGAAATACGCCGTCGCGTTGTCCGACGATCCCCGCGCGCAGGTGACGATCACGGCCGGGTCCAGCGCCCGCAGCCGGGCGCCGAGGTCGCGGAGCCTGCCCGCCTCCCGCGCGACAAGCCGCGCGACCGCGTCCGGCGTTTCGCGGGTTTCCGCCGCCATGTGGGTTTCGGCTTCGCCCGGCATCGGTCCTGTCTCTTGGTTGAGGTCCGCCGCGGAGTCATAGGCGCTCCGGCGTTTTCCGGCAAAGCGCGGCGGCGGACGCCCGCGACTGGCGCAAGGCGCGGCGCCATGGCAATCTTTTTGAAACGCGTCCTGTCGGCTTGCCCGACGTGCTCCAGCCCCTTGCATCGCGGGTCCATTGCCGTGACGGAGAACACAGAATGAAGACGACCATAGCCGCCTGCCTCCTGTCCGGCACGGCGCTCGCCGTCTTGTCCCTCGCCGCGGCTCCGGCCTTTGCCGCAGACACGGTGCTCACCATCGAAAGCTGGCGCAACGACGACCTGCCGACCTGGCAGGAGAAGATCATCCCGGCCTTTGAGAAGGGCCACCCCGGCATCAAGCTCAACTTCCAGCCAACGGCGCCCAAGGAGTACAACGCCGCGCTGAACTCCAAGCTCGATGCCGGCACCGCGGGCGACATCATCGCCTGCCGCCCGTTCGATGCCTCCTTGGAGCTGTTCAAGAAGAATCAGCTGACGGGCGTGAACGCCATCCCCGGCATGGACAACTTCACCGCGGTCGCGAAGGCCGGCTGGTCCACCGATGACGGCAAGATCACCTACTGCGTGCCTGCCGCGGCGGTGCTGCACGGATTCATCCACAACCAGGACGCCTTTGCCAAGGCCGGCATCAAGCAGCCGCCCAAGACGGCCGAGGAGTTCTTCGCCGACCTGGACAAGATCAAGAAGGACGGCACCTTCATCCCGCTCGCCATGGGCACCCCCGACCAGTGGGAGGCGGCGACCATGGGCTACCAGAACATCGGCCCCAACTACTGGCACGGGGAGGACGGCCGCAAGGCGCTGATCGAGGGCAAGGAGAAGCTGACCGATCCGGCCTGGGTCGCGCCATTCCGGGAACTCGCCAAGTGGGGACCCTACCTGGGCGACGGCTACCAGGCGCAGTCCTACCCGGACAGCCAGAACCTGTTCACCCTGGGCCGCGCCGCCATCTACCCGGCCGGCTCCTGGGAAATCGCGCAGTTCGAGAAGGAAGCGCAGTTCAAGCTGGGCGTCTTCCCGCCGCCGGTGCCAAAGGCGGGCGACCCCTGCTACGTGTCCGACCATCCCGACATCGCCTTCGGCATGAACGCCCGGAGCAAGAACGCCGACGCTGCCAAAACTTTCCTTGCGTGGGTGGCATCTCCGGACTTCGCCAAGGTGTATTCGGACTCGCTGCCGGGCTTCTACTCCATGCAGACCCGATCGGCGCCAGTCACGGACCCGCTGGCCCAGCAGTTCCTGGCGTTTCGCGCATCCTGCAAATCGACCATGCGCTCGACCTACCAGATGCTGTCGCGCGGCACCCCCAACCTGGAGAACGAGGTGTGGGTCGCGTCCGCCAACGTGATCAACGGCACCGAAACGCCGGAGCAGGCGGCGCAGAAGCTGCAAAAGGGCCTTGATAGCTGGTACAAGCCGGCGGCGAAGTAGCCGCGCTGCCGGCAGGAGCGAGGCCCGCGGTGGACCAGATCGAGAAGCTCGCGTCCGACGCGCCCCTGTTGCCGGCGGCGCGGGGCACCGCCAGCCCGGCCCGCGCCCGGCGCTGGCACGTCGCCGTGTTCCTGGCGCCGGCCCTGCTGGTCTATACCGCCCTTATGATCGTGCCGCTGGCCGACACGCTGCGGCTGTCCTTGTTCCGCGGCGTCGAGCACGTGCCGGCCTTTGTCGGCCTCGACAACTTCCGCGTGCTGTTGACCGACCCCCGCTGGTCCGAGCACTTCTGGGCGGCGCTCCGCCACAACTTCTACTTCTTCGCCTTCCACATCCTGCTGCAGAACCCGGTCGGCATCGCGCTTGCGGCGCTGCTGTCCCTCCCCCGGCTCCGCGGTCAGGCGTTCTACCGGACGGCGTTCTTCCTGCCGACCATGCTGTCCTTCGTGATCGTCGGCTTCACCTGGAAGCTGATCCTCAGCCCGCTGTGGGGCGTGGCGCCGACCCTGCTGGGCAGCATCGGGCTGCGCGGCTGGTTCCACCCCTGGCTCGGCCAGGAATCGACGGCGCTGACCACGCTCGCCCTGATCTCCGTTTGGCAGTACGTCGGCATCCCCATGATGCTGATCTACGCGGCGATGCTCGCCATTCCGCACGAGCTGATCGAGGCCGCGGAACTCGACGGGATCACCGGCTTCGCGCAGTTCCGGCGCATCAAGCTGCCGTTGATCTGGCCCACCATTGGCATCTGCTCGATCCTGACCTTTGTCGGCAACTTCAACGCCTTCGACCTGATCTACACCGTGAGCGGCGCCAATGCCGGGCCGAACTTCGCGACCGACATCCTCGGCACCTTCCTGTTCCGCACCTTTTTCGGCAACCAGCTGCAGCTCGGCGATCCCAACATGGGCGCCACCATCGCGACGATGATGTTCCTGATCATCCTGGCCGGCGTTTCGGCCTACCTGTTCGGCATCCAGGCCCGGATGCGGCGCTACGCGCTGTGAGCCGCGCCGCGGTCCCGGCCCGGGCGTGGCCGCTCAGCCGGGCGGCGGTCCACCTCGTGCTGATCCTGTACACGGCGCTGTGCCTCGGGCCGGTGCTGCTCGTGGTGGTCAACTCCTTCAAGTCGCGGGCCGCCATCTTCGGCGCGCCCTTGAGCCTGCCGGGGCCGGCGACCTTTGACCTGATCGGCTACAAGACGGTGCTGGGCCAGGGCGCCTTCCTGCACTATCTCGCCAACAGCCTGATCGTCACGGTCGGCTCGCTCGCGGCGGTGCTGCTGTTCGGCGCCATGGCGGCGTTCGCGCTCAGCGAGTACCGTTTCCCCGGCAACCGCCTGCTCGGCCTTTTCCTGTCGCTCGGCATCATGGTGCCGATCCGGCTGGGCACGGTGGCGATCCTCAACATGATGGTCGCGGCCCACCTGGTGAACACGCACCTGGCGCTGATCCTGATCTACACGGCGCAGGGCTTGCCCATCGCGGTGTTCATCCTCAGCGAGTTCATGCAGGGCGTGTCCAAGGACCTCAAAGACGCCGGGCGCATCGATGGCTTGTCCGAGTACACGATCTTCTTCCGCCTGGTCCTGCCGCTGGTCCGCCCGGCGGTCGCGACCGTCGCCGTGTTCACCATGATCCCGATCTGGAACGACCTGTGGTTCCCGCTGATCGTGGCGCCGGGCGAGGCGACCAAGACCGTGACGCTCGGCGCCCAGGTGTTCATCGGCCAGTTCGTGACCAACTGGAACGCCGTGCTGGCGGCGCTGACGCTGGCGGTGCTGCCGGTGCTGCTGCTCTATTTGCTGTTCTCCCGGCAACTGATCCGCGGCATCACGGCCGGGGCGGTGAAATGACCCCGTTGCGCACCCTGGTCCTGGGCTTGGGGCAGATGGGCCTGAGCCACGCCCTCGCCTACCACCGCAACCCCGGCTTCGCCATCGTGGGCTTGGTCAACCGCTCGCCGGTCGCCCTGCCCGACGAGCTGCGTGCCTACCCCGTCCTCCCAGACTTCGGGGCCGGGCTGGCGCTCCGGCCCGGCCTCGTGTCGGTGAACACCTACACGGACAGCCACGCCGCCTATGCCATCGCCGCCATGGAGGCCGGCGCCCACGTCTTCGTGGAAAAGCCCCTCGCGCCCACGGTGGCGGAGGCCGAGCGCGTCGTGGCGGTGGCCCGGCAGACCGGCCGCAAGCTCGTGGTCGGCTACATCCTGCGCCACCACCCGAGCTGGATCGAGTTCATCCGCCAGGCCCGGCAGCTCGGCCCGCCTTTCGTCATGCGGATGAACCTGAACCAGCAATCCTCCGGCGCCGCTTGGGCGATCCACAAGCGGCTCATGGACAGCACCAGCCCGGTCGTCGATTGCGGCGTCCACTACCTGGACGTGATGCTGCAGATCATCGACAGCCGGCCGGTGCAGGTGCGCGGCATGGGGGTGCGGCTTTCGCCCGAGATCGCCGAAACCCAGGTGAACTATGGGCACCTGCAGGTGATCTTTGAGGACGGCTCGGTGGGCTGGTACGAGGCTGGCTGGGGTCCGATGATCTCGGAAACCGCGTATTTCGTGAAGGACGTGATGGGGCCGAAAGGCGCCGTCTCCATCGTCATGGACGAAGGCGCGGCCTCGGCGGACGTGGACACGCACACCAGGACCGCTCGCATCCGCCTGCACCGCGCGGACACCGGGCCGGATGGTACGTTTCTCGCCCCCGACGAACTCCTGTCCACCGCCGACGAGCCGGGCCACCAGGCGCTGTGCGAGCGCGAGCAGGCTTTCGTGCTCGACGCGATCCAGAACGACCGCGACCTCGGCCGCCACATGCAGGATGCCGTGCGCTCGCTCGCCGTGGTGCTGGCCGCGGACCGCTCCATGCGCGAGCGCCGCGC